>CAZGDE010000069.1:0-21723 GCA_964524315.1 uncultured bacterium | reverse complement strand
GGAGCGATCGCGTTGCCGCTGCATCATAATTCTCCGGATGCCAGAGCCATTCCCGTCCAGTTTTACAGTCCTGCAATTGATCAATCCGTCCACCCAGGTCAGGACGAATTGTTAGCTTCATCTTGCCATTATCGAGAGTAACAATGTGTTGCGACTGTTCAACGGTGCCTGATGTCATCACAATCCTGCTTACCTAGACGTTTCTGTTAGCCAGAATACAGTGGCATCTCAGTCACCCAAATGCATCTTAGGTTGTATTTCGCAGGCATTGAAACCCTCAAAAAATAGCAGCAGACATAGGGCAGAGGTTACCTTACAGCAAATTACTCTGCACCAAAGCTATGAGCAGGCAACCCAACAGTATCGGTTCGGAGAGCAAACACATCTCCCGCATGAAAACTGGTTTCAATCTCTGCCTGGCTCAAGCCCACCGCCGCCGATGTGATATAGAGGGTACTTAAATCCTCTCCCCCAAAGGTACAGGAAGTTGGGTTAGAAACGGGTACGGGAATGCGCTGGATTTCCTTCCCGTCCGGATCGAACTGGATCACACACCAACCATTCCACATGGCAGACCAGATACAGCCGTCGCGGTCGATCGCCGCACCATCGGGAAAAAAATCTGCGCCGGTCAGGTCAATGTGAATGCGGCGATCGCCAATCCTGCCACTTTCCCGGTCAAAGTCATAGGCATAGATCATTTGCCGGGGTGAGTCGGTCAAATAAAAGGTTGTCCCGTCAGGACTCCATCCGGGCCCATTGACAATGGTTAACCCCGTTTCCATCTGGTGCAGAGCACCATCGGGGTCATAGCGGTAAAGACTGGCAAATGGTTCTGTAGGATGCATCGAGCCAAACCAGAACCGACCCATCGAATCACATTTACCATCGTTAATCCGATTCTGCCGTTGCTTCGCTTCCGCATCAATCGTCAAGATCGGGGTTGTCTGTCCATCCGTGAGATGGAGAAATGCCAGACTATGACGTAAGCCAATAATGAGCCGATCCTCTCCAGCAGGAGCCAAACAGTTGACCACATCGCCCACTTCAAAGTAGCGATCGCGCCCCGTTTGGGGGTCAAACTCGTGCACCCGATGGTTGTAAATATCCACCCAATACAATCGGTGCGTGGTGGGGTGCCAACACGGCCCTTCCCCCAAGCGTGCCCTAGCAGAAATGATCGGCTGTGGCATATTTAGGGTTAACGGCTGAGATACGTTCGGGGAAACATTCGGGGCAGTATTCATCGCTCATCCTTTTACACGTCACCGTTCTCCGATTTCACCCGCCGCAACAAGCCATATAGACGGGCAATATTGGTACCTAACGTTTTATAACCAACCCGGTCAAACAGCACCACCACCTTATCGCCCTCGTGACGGATCACCTGACCATCCCCCCAACTTTTATGCAGAACACGGCTGTCTATCGGGAAGGGATGCCGTTCCTCACTGCTGGATTCCAGCATAACGCCTGCCTTACAGTTATCACAGAACTCACAGGGGGCCTCCAAACTTTCACCAAAGTAATTGAGGAGGTACTTGCGGCGACAGTCCCGCACCTCGGCATAATTCCGCATCATTTCCAGGCGCGATCGCTCCCACTGTCGCCAGCGTTCCTGCATTTCCACCGCTGCCGCTGCTGCCTCACTGGTGTCCACCGGGGCTGCCTCACTCGTCACCACCTCACCCGTCGCCAAGGTTTCCACCATGCCAACCTCTGCCAAACGATGCAAGACCGTCTTTACCTTCGGTTGGGACAGATCCACCTGATCGGCTAATACTTTGGGGTTGATAGGCTCATCCTGTTTTTGCAACACCTCCGCCACCTGTTCCACCTGCGCCACATCCAACTGACCACCACTGGCAAAGAACCGCCGTAATGACAGATCATCCGGGTTATAGAACAAAATTGCCTGTGCCGGTTCCCCATCCCGTCCCGCCCGGCCCAATTCCTGATAGTACGAATCAAGTGAATTGCTGATATCGGCATGACAGACAAACCGCACATTTGGCTTGTCCATCCCCATCCCAAAGGCCGTCGTTGCCACCAACACATCAATCTCATCCTGCATAAACGCAGTTTCTACCTGTTCGCGATCGCCCGTCTTCATCCCCGCATGGTAAAAACTAACCCGCAGGTCGGGTGACTCTAACCGCTCGGCAATCTCCTCTGTCCGTTTACGAGTCGCCGCATAGACAATACCCGGTTTGTCTAGCTGGGTGACGCGATCGCATAAGGCATCCAACTTTTCGGCCTCGTCATCGTATCGTTCCACTGCCAGCCAGATATTCGGGCGATCGAACCCTTCCACAATGAGGGTCGGATCTTGCATTCCCAACCGCTCCATAATTTCTGCCCGAATCGGCGGTGCCGCCGTTGCTGTCAGCGCCAGAATGCGCGGATGCCCCAGAGCTTCGATCATGGTACCCAGTTGCAAATAATCCGGACGAAAATCATGCCCCCATGCACTCACACAATGCGCCTCATCCACCACGAACAAGGATGGTTGTGCCACCTGTAACTGCTCCAGCGTCTCCGGGTTGCTAAATTGCTCCGGCGCGAGAAACAAAAACTCCAGATCCCCCGCCTGCAAACTCTCAAACGTCTCCTGACGTGTCGTCTGATTAATGGTGGAATTAATCACAGCGGCAGTACCCACCGCCTGCTGGGCGATCGCCTGCACCTGATCCCGCTGCAATGCTAACAGCGGCGACACCACCACCGTTGCCCCCGGCATCAACCCCGCCAACATCTGGTAAATCGCCGACTTCCCCGCCCCCGTCGGCATCACCACCAACGTATCGTGCCCCTGCAAAACCGCCTCAATCGCCCGCTTCTGCCCCGGATGTAACCGCTCATAACCAAACTGCGCCTGAGCCAGCCGATCCAGCGACGGCATTTTCTTTTGTGCCTTTGCCATACCTAAACCAGGGAACGAGGAGAAATGGTCAATCCAAACCACACCAGCACTAACAGAGTTTCATTAGCCTGAGTTAACCCTAGTCAACCCCTCCCCAAACAAAATCCCCAGAATAGTAGATATAGGAAATCCTGTAAGGGCAGGTTTAGCAACAAAATAACTGGCAGATGCGAAAGACGTTGGCAAAACCTGCCCCTACACCCGGTACATTTTTCTTGGAAACCGCCTAACAACCCGCTCGTAACTTGGAACAGTAAATTATTCGGGCGATCGCACCTCCAATCAATCAACCCTTTTGGAGGGGGTCTGGGGGACGCAACCGTCCCCCAGGTCGGGGGCACGGGGGCAGCAGCCCCCGAAATTGCGGCTCCGCCGCCCCCCAATCCCCGCTGCCACAGTTCCAGACTGACAGTTCCCCAGCCAAGCCACACTCAGCTTCCCAGTACCTCATTCCGTAGCAAACCGCTATATTCTGATGAATGGGCAAATTGAGTAAAAACGAGAAACTATCGTGCTTGACCTGAAGCTAATCCGCGAAAATCCTGACCTGGTCCAAGAGCGGCTCAACCGTCGTAATGGTAACTATGATCTGCAAGCGATCGTCCAACTGGACGAACAACGCCGCCAACTAGAGTCAGAACGTTCCCAACTCCAGGCACGCAGTAACGAAATTGGCAAACTGGTTGGGCAAAAAATGAAATCCGGCAGCAAGCCCAACGACCCCGAAATCCTTTCCCTCAAAGAAGAAGGCAACCAGATCAAAACCCAATTGAGCGATCTGGAACCCCAGGAAAAAGACCTGCGATCGCAGATTGATGCCCTGCTATTAACTCTCCCCAACCTGCCCCTCGACTCCACCCCCATTGGTAAAGACGAAACCGAAAACGTCGAAGTTCGCCGCTGGGGAGACGAATACAAACCCGCAGGCACCATCCTCCCCCACTGGGAAATCGGCGAAAAATTAGGCATCTTAAATACCGAACGGGCAACAAAAGTCGCCCAAACCCGCTTCGTCACCTTACTGGGAGCAGGTGCCGCCCTGGAACGCGCCCTGATCCAGTTCATGCTGGATACCCAGACCGCCGCCGGCTACCTGGAAGTATTACCCCCCTTCCTGATCAATTCCACCTCCCTCACTGCCACCGGACAGTTACCCAAATTTGCCGAAGAAAGCTTTAAGTGCAGCGAGGATGACCTGTGGCTGGCACCCACCGCCGAAGTCCCCGTTACTAATTTGTACCGGGACGAAATTCTGTCTGCCGATCAGTTACCCATCCATCACTGTGCCTACACCCCCTGCTTCCGGCGCGAGGCAGGCAGCTACGGACGGGATACCCGTGGACTCATTCGCCTCCATCAGTTTAATAAAGTAGAACTGGTAAAACTCGTCCACCCCAGCACCTCGGAGCAGGAGCATCAACAGTTGGTCCAAAATGCCGAAGCCATTTTGCAGGCCTTACAACTGCCCTATCGGGTGATTGAACTTTGTACGGGTGATCTGGGCTTTGGTGCTGCCAAGTGCTATGACCTGGAAGTCTGGCTTCCCTCAGCGAATACCTATCGCGAAATTTCCAGTTGTTCCAACTTCTGGGATTTCCAGGCACGCCGGGGCAATATCCGCTTTAAGGAAGCCGGGAAAAAGGGGACAGAGTTCGTCCACACGCTCAACGGTTCCGGTCTGGCAGTCGGACGCACAATGGCAGCCGTTCTAGAAAACTACCAACAACCCGATGGCACGGTTCGCGTTCCCGCTGCGCTCCAGCCTTACTTAAAGCGGGAAATCCTCTAATCTCTGTCGAAAATCTGCCCCCTTGCACACCTGTTCCATGCGGGTGCCCAATTAGAATAGAAAGACATCTGAGAAAAATATTACAGAATCTTTACCTATGTCAGTTCTGGCAGCGATCGCCGTTCTTGCAATTCTGATTGTGGTGCATGAGTTGGGGCACTTTGCCGCCGCTCGGCTCCAGGGTATTTACGCCAACCGTTTCTCCATCGGGTTTGGTCCCATTCTCTGGAAATATCAGGGTTCCCAAACCGAATATGCAATTCGGGCATTTCCGCTGGGCGGGTTTGTAGGCTTCCCCGATGAAGACCCCGACAGTACCATTCCCCGCGATGACCCCAACCTATTAAGTAATCGCCCCTTATTAGACCGGGCGATTGTTATGAGTGCTGGGGTCATCGCCAACCTAATTTTTGCCTACTTCGTGCTGGTTCTCCAGTTGGGTACCGTTGGCGCGCTGGAAGCTCCCAACCCCGGTGTGATGGTCGAAATGTTGCCTGCCAGAGTCGAGGCTGTCAATTCCCCGGCCAGCGATGTGGGCTTTAAAGCTGGAGACGAGATTTTTCTCAACTCCCAAACTGATTACGCCCTGAATCCACAGCAGACAACGGCGACTTTACTGGCACAAACGACATCCAATCAGCCAGTCGGTGTCAAGGTAAAACGTGAAGTCGAACCGGGTAAGTTTGAGATAATCGACCTGAATTTGCCTCCTAACACGGGCAAAGATGCCACCAGTGCCTCCATTCGTTTAACCCCCACTGCTGCCATTAAATCGGGCTTGAAACCGGGCGATGTCATTCTCGCTGTCAACGGACAAACGCTGGGGCGCGCCCCGCGCGAAGAAGGAACGCTCCGTCGCTTAATTGCCGAAAGTCCGGGCACGCCATTACAGCTAACGATCGCAAGAGACAATCAACAACTCAAGCTAACCACCACTCCCGAAGCGACCTCGATCAATGGGGGCAGTGAGATTGGCAAAATTGGCGCGAGTCTTGCCCCAAACGGCACACTTAAACACTATCCAGTCAGTGGCTTAGCCATTTTTGGACGTGCCGCCGATGAGTTCCAGCAAATTGTGAATGACACCTTTGCTGGCTTCTCCCAACTGATCCACAAATTTAGCCAAACAGCTAACCAGGTTGCTGGCCCCGTAGCGATCGTCGCTGCAGGTGCGCGCATTGCCCAATCGGATGCCGCAAATTTGTACTATTTCGCTGCCCTGATCAGCATCAACCTGGCGATTATCAACATTCTGCCGTTACCCGCCCTGGATGGTGGACATCTAGTGTTTTTGCTCCTGGAAGGACTACGTGGCAAACCCCTACCCACCAAAATTCAGGAAGGCGTGATGCAAACCGGACTGATGTTATTACTGGGATTGGGCATTTTCTTAATTCTGCGTGATACTGCAAACTTGATCGGTCAGTGAATATTACCCGCAAACTAGCCAGTAAAAAGCAACGGGCGATCACCATCCTGCTGCGGCTAAAACAACTCTACCCCGATGCCAAATGTTCGTTAGACTTTGCCACACCCGTTCAACTTCTGGTCGCGACGATTTTGTCTGCCCAGTGTACTGATGAACGGGTGAACAAAGTTACCCCCGAATTATTTCGTCGGTTTCCTGACGCAGCCGGGATGGCAGGAGCCGATCCGGCAGAACTGGAAGATCTGGTCAGATCCACCAACTTCTACCGCAATAAAGCAAAAAATATCCAGGCAGCCTGCCGTATGATCATGACCGAGTTTGGGGGTGAAGTGCCCCAGAGCATGGAAGAGTTGATCCGACTGCCTGGAGTTGCCCGCAAGACCGCTAATGTCGTCCTGGCAAATGCCTTTGGTATCAATATGGGTGTCACGGTTGATACCCACGTCAAGCGCCTGAGTTATCGTCTCGGTCTGACCCAACACACCGATCCGGTACGGGTCGAGCGAGATCTGATCAAACTTTTGCCCCAACCAGATTGGGAGAACTGGTCAATTCGGTTGATCTATCATGGGCGAGCCGTGTGTAAGGCACGGAACCCCTTGTGCGATCGCTGCGATTTAGCTAACCTGTGCCCCTCTGCGGCGGTAACAGTCAGCGCCATTCCAAGTGAGGGATAACTCACTAGTGGCTCGCTCCGGCCTCCGCCAACAACTTTATTCAGCTTTTCCCCGCATTTGGTCAAGTATTTGCTAATATACAGAATTGTGTCTTATTCTTTATTTCTGAGCGACGGGACGGTACATGGCTAAGAAGAGCATGATTGAGCGGGAGAAAAGGCGTGCCAAGTTGGTTGCCAAGTACTCCAAAAAGCGGGAAGAATTAAAAGAGCAATTTGAAAGCGCCGCATCGCAGCAAGAAAGGCTGGCTATTCACCGCCAGATTCAGCAATTGCCGCCGAATAGCGCTCCTACCCGTCAACGGAATCGGTGTTGGGCAACGGGTCGTCCCAGAGGCTACTATCGGGATTTTGGTCTGTGCCGTAACATGTTGCGCGAAATGGCACACAAAGGTTTACTGCCCGGTGTAGTCAAGTCAAGTTGGTAGTTTTTCAAATCTGAGCATTCGGTTAGCACCTGACCAATTTGTGTCAGGCACCTGGCTGAATGCTCTCTGCGTTATTGGCCACAACAGCGATCAATTCCCAAACTGTCTAGCAACAGGTCGCTAACAGCGTTTGCTACAGCAAATTCGCTGAAGAAACTGGCGGAAAAGTCAAACTCTGACATCTCGGTAACAATCGCGATTACCAGAGAACCGAGATCATTTTCACCTTCCATGCGCTGCCGGACATAGATCTGAGCAGCTCGTTCTGCTATTTTCTGGTTGACCTGCTCTGGAATGAACTCGGTATTTAACCAGTTCAACAATGATTGACGTAGCCATTCCCCTTCCTGTTGAGGATTACTGGCAGTGGGCAAGGTAATGGGTGGAATAGGTTCAGACATCAAACCGGCTCCAGCACATGCGCTGCAATTTAGTGCAATTGTCCCACATCGTCCGAATCTCTTGACAGCAGAATATGGCAAAGCGAATGGGGTCACAATGGAGAGCCAAACTGCTATAGTTGGGAACTTGCGATCACGTTTGCGCGAAGGAATGCCGCTCGATCAGGGGATATGCAAATTGATATTGCCGCCATCATCCAGGGATACGCTCAGGGTTATTTCCTAATGGCGGATGAAGATGGAAGTAGTTTAGGCTGGTACTCCAGTCGGCAACGCACCTTAATTCCGTTGGATGAACGGTTCCGCTATCCCAAGTCACTGCGCCGTTGCTTGAACCAGAATCGTTTCACTGTAGCGGTTAATCAGGCATTTCCAGCGGTAGTCGACGGTTGTGCCAACCGTGATACAACCTGGATTTCCACCGAACTGAAACTCATTTATCTGGCACTGCATGAAGCAGGTTGGGCCCATAGTTTTGAAACCTGGCAGGGCGATCGCCTCGCGGGCGGTATTCTGGGCATTAGCATTGGTGGTGCCTTCATCGGGGAATCCATGTTCTTTCAGATCCCCGATGGCTCAAAAGTCGCAATGGTCAAATTGGTTGAGCATTTGCGGGAACGCGAATTTGTCCTGTTCGATGCCCAGATGATGAATCCCCACCTGGAACGATTCGGAGCATACATCCTTGACAATGCTCACTACAAAGATTTACTGAGGCAGGCGATCGCACGCCAATGTTCGCTGGCATAGTCCCAATCTACGCCACACAGTTTTATGATGATCTCCATACTCTTTCCATCATTTCTTAACCCTTCCGGATAATTGATCTCTCTAGTGAACTGGATGCAAACAGAACCCGTTCTGAGCGGCAACGTCCACGAATATCGTTGGCGGTGGCAGAATAAATCGCTCACAATCACCTATGAAGTGTTAGGCACAGGAGACACCTCTGTACTACTTCTGCCCGCCCTCAGCACTGTGTCGTCCCGGGAGGAAATGCGCGGTTTAGCAGATGCCTTGCTGGCCGATGGCTACCGGGTTGTAATGCTTGACTGGCCTGGCTTTGGGCAATCCTCTCGCCCCTGGATCAACTATCAACCCAAGGTTTACCATGCTCTCCTGCGAGACTTTGTCCAGGCAGTGTTTACCACTCCCGTTGTGGTCATTGCCGCAGGGCATACAGCCGGATACGTCATGGAACTGGCACAGAAAAAGCCATCTCCCTGGTCGTGGGTAGTACTGGTTTCACCCACTTGGCGGGGGCCCCTACCAACGGCAATGGGCGAGCATCGCTGGTTTTATCGCATCCTGAAACAACTCATTTATTTCCCCTTAATCGGGCAGTTTCTCTATCTCCTGAACACACTGCCCCCCTTCCTGCGGTTCATGTACCGTCGTCATGTTTTTGGCGATGCCAGCCATATCAGCCGTGAATTAATGCGGCAAAAATGGCGGACGACGCAACGTTCGGGTGGGCGGTTCGCTTCCGCATCCTTCGTTACCGGGGCACTCGACCCCATTAAAACCCGTGAACAATGGCTCACCTGGTTTCAGCCACTACCACCTGTACCCGTACTGATGGTGATTGGGGAGCAAACACCACCGAAGTCACGGGAAGAGATGGAGGTCGTGGCGCTGTTTTCCGCAGTCCAGGTACTCCGTCTTCCCGGTTCGTTGGGACTGCACGAAGAATATGCTGACCAGTTAGCCGCCGAAATTTTGCCGTTTCTGAAAAAGCTTCTATCATAGGGTGACAGACTACCATTGAGAATGGTTATCATTCCGAGAATGAGGACTGCCGGATGGTTGTGACAAAGCCAATAGAATCTGTACCCGTCACGCTGCTAACGGGGTATCTGGGCGCAGGTAAAACAACGTTGCTGAACCGCATTCTGACCTTTGAGCATGGCAAAAAGGTGGCGGTGATTGTGAATGAGTTTGGTGAAGTCGGCATTGATCACCAGTTAGTGATCGATGCCGATGAAGAAATTTTTGAGATGAATAATGGCTGTATCTGCTGTACCGTCAGGGGCGACTTGATTCGCATCATCGGCAACTTAATGAAACGGCGGGACAAATTTGACCATCTGGTCATTGAAACTACTGGCTTAGCAGATCCCGCTCCGGTCATCCAAACCTTTTTTATGGATGAGGATGTCAAGGCGCAGACCAATCTGGATGCGGTAGTAACCGTGGTTGATGCCAGACACATCTGGCAACACTGGGAAGCCGAAGAAGTTCAGGAGCAAATTGCCTTTGCCGATGTCATCCTCTTGAACAAGACTGACCTGGTCACTTCAGATGAGTTAGTTGAACTGGAGCGGCGGATTCGCAGTATGAATGCACTCGCCAAACTCCACCATACCCGCAACGCTGAAATCGGCATGGATGCGTTATTGGGCGTGCAGGCATTTGACCTCAACCGGGCTCTGGAAATTGACCCGGACTTTCTCAATGAGACAGCCCACGAACACGATGATTCCGTCTATTCGGTGGCGATCGTCGAAGCGCAACCACTGGACGGCGAGAAACTGAGTTACTGGATTGAAGAACTATTACGCACCAGGGGGCCAGATATTTTTCGCATGAAAGGCATTCTCAATCTGGCAGGTGATGATCGCCGCTTTGTCTTTCAGGGCGTTCACATGCTGTTTGACGGCAGACCCGATCGCCCCTGGAAACCCCACGAACCCCGCCGCAGTGAGCTGGTCTTTATCGGGCGCAATCTGGATGATATGGGTCTGGAAGCAGGGTTTCGGGCCTGTCTTGCCGCTCGCTAGACTGAATCCATGCTGACACCATACTGGCAAGGGGAACTGTCAGATTATGTGACAGCGATCGCCTGGTCACCTGTGGGTGATGCTCTGGTTGCCACTTCCGCCGCCGGTGAGGTGATGCTATATGACAGGGCTACTGGGCAATCACAACTCCTGCAAGCAGCCAACGGGCAGTCTCACGATTGCCTTGCCTGGTCCCACGATGGTCAATTTCTGGCGGTCGGTGGGCAAGCGGGTTGTGTGCAGGTCTGGGCCTGGACAACGGCGACTCCAGAACACTTAGCAAGGATAGAAGCAACCACTACCTGGATTGATCGTCTGGCATGGAGTCCCACTCAGAATTTACTGACATACGGCGCGGGTAAAACTGTCAAAGTCTGGGATGCTGACCGTCAGGAGGTGGTTACCAGCCTGAATTTTACCCATTCCGCCCCATTCGCCATTACCTGGCATCCTGATGGACAACAGCTCGCCGTTGGTGGTTATCAGGGGGTCAAAATCTGGACAGCGCAACACTGGGACGATGCCCCTTATGTATTGACTATTCCCTCTGCCAGTGTGGCGATCGCCTGGTCATCTGACGGCCAATATCTGGCAGTCGGTAATCTCGACCAAACGATCACCGTACTTGACTGGCAACCATCCCAGGACATTCCCGAAACAGCTTCCAGACCACTTACGGATTCAACCCCATGGATCATGCGCGGGTTTCCAGGAAAAATTCGCCAACTTGCCTGGTCGGCTAGGGAAAATCGCGGTCAATCACCTTTGCTGGCATCTGCCAGTGCAGATAGCCTGATCATTTGGGCAAAACACACCGATGCAGCGATCGGTTGGGAGGGGCAGGTCGCAGGTAACCATCGTGGCACCATTCAAGCAATTGGGTTTCAACCGGGTACAACGTTGTTAGCCTCGGCAGGAGCAGATGGCTGGCTGGGCCTGTGGTATGACGGCACGGAATTAGTTCAGACAATGGCAGGTGCCCACCAAGGTTTTTCCTGTTTATCCTGGCATCCCCAAGGTCACTCTCTCGCAGCTGGAGGCCAACAGGGTGAAGTGTTGCTCTGGTCTTAGACTGGATCAGGGCGTCGTTTATCGGCATGTTGCCAACCGATACGCTGTGCCACAATTGAAAAGCGAGCGATCGCCCTCTATTCCTTACCGGCAGCGATTGTCTGCCTGTGTCTCAATGACCTTACTGACAGATTCCACCTCCACTAAACCCACTACGCCCTTACTGGGTCAGTCGTTGACTGAGCTAACAGCCTGGATGCAACAACAGGGACAACCCGCTTACCGGGGTAAACAACTCCATGAGTGGGTGTATCACAAAGGGGCGCGATCGCTCTCAGAGATTACGGTCTTCCCCAAACAGTGGCGCAGTGACATGGCAGATGTGGCGATTGGGCGATCGACCTTGTATAACCGGGCACCGGCCCCCGATGGGACAGTCAAGTTTCTGCTGCGGTTAGAAGACGGCAATATTATTGAAACCGTTGGGATCCCCACGTTTGATTACAAACGTTCAGGGGCGAACGAGAACGATCCAACAAATGGGCGATCGATCTCTCGCCTGACTGTCTGTGCCTCGTCCCAGGTAGGCTGCCCAATGGCCTGTGACTTCTGTGCTACAGGCAAGGGGGGGTTTACCCGTAACCTGGCAACCCATGAAATTGTCGATCAGGTGTTAACGGTTCAGGCAGATTTTCAACACCGGGTCAGCAATATCGTGTTTATGGGCATGGGAGAACCCCTACTCAATACTGATAACGTTCTAGCAGCTATTCGTTGTTTGAATCAGGATATCGGCATTGGGCAACGCATGATGACTGTTTCGACCGTTGGCATTCCAGGCCATATTCGTCGTCTTGCTCAGCACCAACTGCAAGCGACTCTGGCGGTCAGTCTACATGCGTCAAATCAGGCCGTCCGGGAGCGATTAATTCCTAGCGCCAATCACTACCCGTTAGAAGCCTTACTGGATGAATGCCGCGAATATGTGCAATTAACCGGGCGGCGGGTCACCTTTGAATACATCTTGTTAGCCGGATTGAACGATTGCCCGGAACATGCATTAGAACTAACCCAACACTTACGCGGCTTCCAGAGCCACGTCAATCTCATTCCTTACAACCCCATCTCCGAAGTAGACTACCAACGTCCCGATAACCGCCGTATTCAAGCCTTTGTGAACGCCCTCAAAGAAAAGCACGTTGCGGTGAGTGTACGACAATCACGCGGATTAGCTGCCGATGCAGCCTGTGGCCAGTTGCGCGCAACAGCATTGCGGGCCTCAGCACCAACAGCCATGTAGGCAGCGCCCCTAAGAGGAACAATTGACATTAAGAAACAGGGTTCCTTTACAGAACCCTGTTTCTTAATGCTTTTCAATTTCATAAATATTGAGAAGTTTTATATGAGCCTATTTAGCGTAGATGCCAGGAGCATATGCCTCAATCACTTTCCCTGTTTGCATACAGGTAATCATCAAATAATCGCAGGAAGGACATTGTGTCCGCACGATCGCATCTTCCATGAGATGGTGACGTTCAGCCTGACCACCACAATTAGGGCAATGTATTTCCACAACAGTAGCCGTATTAAATGGTTGTAAATTAATTAAATTTCGCAGTGAGTAAGTCATTTCCACAGTTACCCTTTGAATTTCTAAATCTTGCGCAATGAAATGTATCAAAATTAACTGAATGAACTGATTTATACAAAATCCAGTGAGTAAATCAATCAATTAAGCTTAAGTTCTATTATGTCGGTATTTATTCTGGTTGGCAATTGACTCTGGATAGAATTGACGAGTTTTTGATCATTTACTATCGGGGATCAAAGAAGTTCCCCTGATCTGTCCTCAGTAGCGCCAAGATGAGTCACCACCGTAAAAACTATCGTTTCGCAGTATGGGTATCGAAGGCTACAAAAACCTTTTTAAATTCTTAAAATCTCGTAAAAAAGACACATAGTACAGCGGTAATTTTAATTAGTTCTTCGTTACAGATTGACTTAGAAGTTTTAATAAATCCTTTTTTTAATTGCATTAAGAGTTAAGCCCATAGATAGAGTCAAAAAACTTGATGCTAGCTACGTCAATGTCTAAGGCCAGTGATCGCCGTTAGTAAAAGGTTCAAATGGCGGAAATCATGCGGACAAAAATCGTAAGTGTATTGGCACTTACTTGTTGAGTTATCCAACCCAACGGGCTCTCGCATAACGGGTAAATAATTGCCCTCTGCCCGACTACAAACCAGGCAGAGAGCAAACTATCTCACTACTCTTGCAGTTAAAAATCTTCTAAAATCCATTCCGAGGCGCGATCGCCCAGTTCCAACGGAATCCTTACGGCTTTACCTAAACGAGGGCGATCGCGGGTTTGCCGAATAAAGTTTTCCACCTGCGCAGTCGTACCCCATGCTTGCAAATACGCTACGACCGCCTCCAGATGAGCTATGTACTCCGCTTCAGTCAACGGAAATGATGCCTGCTCCAAATACTTCCACATCACCAGGAGAGAAATTTTTCCCTGAATTCGCCGTAACTGAACGTCATAGGAGTATCCCCACTTGTTCAGCAAGATTTGACGCAACTCTTGTCCGGTCATAGGTTTAGTGGCAGTTAACTGGAGATGGGGTGGGGCTTAGGTTAACGGTCATCAGCGAAATGACGGGTGTAGGGCCACTTCGCCGTGGGGCGGTTGCACCACGTTAAAAAGTCTGGACTAACAGCTACAACTATTCAGACATAACCCAGACATAACTAGCGAAAAATGCCCGTTCACCATCACGTCAACCGTCTACTTAACATTTCGTATAAAACCGACCGTCCCACACTTAGATATGATCCTGATGTCAAGAAATGTAATAATCTTTAGTGGTTCCTCAGAATGTCCCACTGGAGGCATTTCGAGGCTGCTGGTTGGGCAAGCAACCTTAAAACTTAAGTTCGCTAAAGCTTAAGCAGTTTATTAATCCTGCCGACACTTTTATTCGACCTAGACGTACACATGGCACAACTCTCCGGATCTTCAGACGTACCTGATATGGGGCGTCGCCAATTCATGAATCTCCTGACCTTTGGTGCAGTGACGGGTACGGCGCTTGGGGCGCTCTATCCGGTAGTTAAGTACTTTATTCCACCCTCCAGTGGCGGCAGTAGTGGTGGGGTCAACGCAAAGGATGCCCTGGGTAATGACATCCTTGTTGATGCCTTTGTGTCTAGCCATGCTGCTGGCGATCACGTTCTGGCACAGGGTTTAAAGGGCGATCCAACCTACATCGTAGTGAAGGAAGACAAATCCCTGGCGGACTTTGGTATTAATGCGGTTTGTACGCATCTGGGTTGTGTCGTTCCCTGGAACGCCAACGAGAATAAGTTTATTTGCCCCTGTCATGGCTCCCAGTATGACAGCAACGGTAAGGTCGTGCGTGGTCCCGCACCTCTGTCACTGGCACTCGTACATGCGGCTGTTGAGGACAACAAAGTTAGTTTTACTCCCTGGACTGAAACCGACTTCCGCACTGGCGAAGAACCCTGGTGGGCGTAATTCCTGGTGGGCTTTCCGGTCATGATTGGTTGTAGCAATTTGGCGATAAAACCTGATTGGCTGCAATTGTGCAGAGCAATAATGACGGGTTCCATCACCCAGAGACAAAATACCCAGTGACAAAAAGTCTGTTCATTCAATTTAGTTTCTTCCTACGATATCTCCCACCGATGAAGACGATTCTTTTAGAGAGACGGATACCGAATGCTGCAACCTGGAAGCAAACGGCTGTGGCATTGGCAAAGCCACTGATGCTCAGTGTGGTGGCGATCGCCATTTTGCTGGCAAGCAGCCTGACCTTCCCCCAATCAGCCAACGCCTACCCAATTTTTGCCCAACAGGCTTACAGTAACCCCCGTGAGGCAACGGGGCGGATTGTTTGTGCAAACTGCCACCTGGCTGCCAAACCCACCGAAGTTGAAGTACCCCAATCGGTTTTACCCGACACCGTTTTTGAAGCAGTTGTGAAAATTCCTTACGACACTAAACTGCAACAGGTACAGGGTGGTACTGGCGAAAAGGGTCCCTTGAATGTAGGTGCAGTATTGATGCTGCCTGAGGGCTTTAAAATTGCGCCGGAAGACCGCATTCCTGAAGAAATGAAGGAAAAGGTTCAAGATCTTTACTTCCAGCCATACAGCGAAGACAAGGAAAACATCATTGTCATCGGGCCATTGCCGGGTGAGCAATATCAAGAGATTGTCTTCCCCATTCTCTCGCCCGATCCGGCAACGGATAAATCTATCCACTTTGGTAAATACGCTGTTCATGTTGGTGGTAACCGGGGTCGGGGTCAGGTTTACCCAACTGGTGAGAAGAGTAATAACACTGTCTTTACCGCTTCCGCAGCCGGTACGATTAGCACCATCGCTAAACCAGAAGATGGTGGCTATGAAGTTACGATCAAAACTGTCGATGGTAATACAGTGGTTGATACCATTCCGGCAGGCCCTGCTTTGATCGTGTCTGAAGGCCAGGAAGTCAAGTCTGGCGAAGCCTTAACTGAGAACCCCAACGTGGGTGGTTTTGGTCAGCATGATACTGAGATCGTTCTGCAGAACCCCAACCGCGTGAAAGGTTTACTGGCATTCTTCGCGATCGTCGTTCTCTCGCAGATCATGCTGGTACTGAAGAAGAAGCAAGTCGAGCGTGTCCAGGCTGCCGAAATGAACTTCTAAGTCTGGTAATTGCTTCTAGACAACTTAATTTTTGAGCAAAGGGCGGGTTATAACCTGCCCTTTTTTGTGGGGAGATTGCAAAGCCATCTTCTTTGATAAGCCTTACTCGTCGCCAATGGTATCGGCGGATTGTTGCTTAAACGGTAAGTCTTGGTTGATCGCATCCATTTCGTGCTGTTCCATCTCGTTGACTTCGCTGATGTACGATCGCAGAATTTGCGTCAGTCGAGGATGGTAAAAGCGATGTAGCGAATGGTTGGGCGTTGCGGGGAAACCACGTCGCTTCTTATGCCGCCCCCCTGCACCAGGATCAAACATCTGCACACCATTGGCGATTGCCCACTCAATGGGGGTGTAGTAGCAGGCGTCGAAATGGAGGCAGTCAATTTCCTGTAATGCTCCCCAGTAACGCCCGTAGAGATTGCTCCCTTTCGTCAAACAGAATGACATTCCTACAGGCTGACGCGAATCTTGCTCACTATAGGCGGCAACAAAAACAACACGATGGCTGTAATGGGGATGGAGCTGTTCAAAGAACTTGCGGGTCAAATACTTGCTCCCCCACCAGCCAAATTTGTCGCAGGTATCACTATAAAAGTTATACATGAGCGAGAAGAATGACTTGGGAATGGCTTCTCCAGTTACCGTTTGCAACCGCAAACCAGCCTTCTCAACAGCCTTCCGTTCCCGTTTAATGTTACGTCGTTGGTTGGCATTAAACTGCATCAGGTAATCATCAAACGTTTGGAAGCCTTGATTTTGCCAGATGAAGCTGTGATGCAGCCAACTGGTAAATCCATGACGTTCCATCACAGGTTTCCAGGCGGGGTCGACATAGAGGAAATTACAACCGGAAATGCCGTTGCGATCGCAAAAGTGGTCGATCGCCCCAACCATCAATTCGGTTAATTCGTTCTCGTCCTCACCGGGAGCGATCAAAAAGCGATAGCCTTCAGCGGGAGTGAAGGGTGACATCCCCAATAATTTTGGATAGTAATCGATCCCCAACCGAGCGGCTAAATCTGCCCATTGGTGGTCAAAGACAAACTCACCATAACTGTGGCTTTTGACGTACAACGGTGCCATCGCAATTAAGCTGCGATCGCGCCAGACCGTGAGGTGACACGGTAACCAGCCTGCTCGTCCGGTAGCACTCCCAGACATTTCCATATTATTGAGCCATTCCCATTCAAAGAATGGCGTTTTTAATGGCAGTGCCAACGCATCCCATGCAGATTGGGGAATTTCGTTAATGTGATTAATCCAGGCGATCGAGTAGCGGGGCTTAAGTTGTTCAACCATAGCCAGCGGAGAAGACTTCATACAGCGTAATATATTGCAGCCCGAATCGGGAGTAGAAAATGGGCTTCCGGAATAGTGGCGATGCCTTTGTAGTAGCTGCCAGCAGACTGGGTAACGGTGTTCAAGGGAGAATCATAACAATGAAAAAAATATGGTTTATCTTTGCTTGTGTTTTGGCTGGAATGGTACTGGGCCCATTATTCCTCTGGTACCAGGCAACCCAACTGCCCTCCTGGTATAGCGATCGCACCGTTGCGGTCAATGCCCTTGATTTGCGCGATCGTGCCAGTCTGGATCAGGCACGCCAGACAATCAAAACCAAGCTGGAAACGATTCAACCCGGTGCCGATGGTACGGCTGCCGTCGAGCTGACCGATACCGAGATCAACACGCTACTAGCCGATGGGGTCGCCCGCGTGACGGCTGGCCATCATTTGAGCAAGGCTATCAAACAAATCAATACCACCATTGAGCAAGGCAGACTGGAAAGCGGCGCTGTCATCAATCTTGCCAATATCCCGGTTAATGACCTCAGCGAGTCCGAACAATCCATCCTGTCCCAACTCATCGCCACTGTACCCGGCCTGGGTGAACGAGATGTTTACGTGGGGGTAGAAGGTACCCCCACAGTGGCAAATGGGCAGCTTCAGCTAGACGGTATCAGTATTCGGGTAGGTAATCTGCGCTGGTCAGTTGCCGATGTGGCCCAACGTCTGGGTGTGCCCCCAGAGTCCTTACAGCAGGAAATCGATCGCCAGCTTGCCCTGCATCAACTCACTATCAATGACATTCAAATTGCCGGTAATAGTATTCGTATTCGTGGATCGGTCAACTAGCCCTGGTTACGATCCGCCGTTGACCGTTTGACCCGGTAGTGGAGAAACACCTCGTGGTCGAGCGATCGCACGTCCAGCAGGTCCAATCGGGGCGCTAACGGCTCCAGAAAGCCATCGCCAGCAACCGGGGTCGGGGAATTTGTCCCGCCCAAAATCAACGGGCATAGTGTTAGCCACAACTCATCCACACAATCAACGGCAAAGAGAGAGGCCACCAGTTCGCCCCCACCCAACACTGCCAATTGATGTAACTGCAGGTCATACAAATCCTGCAGGGCAAGAGACCAATTAATATTACTGCCCTCGTTACCACCGGTGAGGATGCGGTCAAACCCCGGTTGATGCTGCCAGCGTTTGGCACCAACTGCTGTTGTCAACAACCAGCGAGGAAACGGTTGGCGAAAAAAGGGGATCTGCGGATCAAAGTCAGCCTGTCTAGAACAAACAATCTGAACTGGCTGAAACGGTTTGCCCTGTTCCTGCCGTTGCTGCAACAACTCTCGATGCATTACCCGTAAGCTGGTACCATAGGCACGTAAAGTACTGGCACCCAATAAAACACCGTCCATGTGGGAAATTTGACTTTCCAGGTGATGTTTATCATTACTGGAACCAAAGCGGGCTGCAGATCGCTGGTGATCGGCAATCTTACCATCCGCACTGATCGCAAGAATTACAGTGATGTATGGACGGAATCCCGTTTCAGAATTGGCTGGCATAGACGTATACTGAAATCCTTCATTAAATGGATATTACATATAACCGTTGTCATAATTGGTCTAGTGTGTGCTCTAACCCAGTTGGGTAACATTAGCTAGCACCGCAAGTTGCTAGCGGATGTGTAATCCTGTGAGAGTCGGCAATTTTCTAAGTTGAACTGGTTGAGGGCTGTTGTTAGCAAGTGATTCCCTTCAGCTTCAAGATTTTCTATGGCTAAACCGGGTCATTCATCATTCCGCCGTACTCTCCTCTTTCGGATTTTGCTGCTGAGTATACCTGTTCTCTTAGCAGGAGAATATGTGACTTACCAGAAAGCCCGTTCTAGCCTGCTCACAACCGCTCAGGAAAGTTTAAAGGAAAGCGCCGTCCGCAAGGGAGAAAACCTCCAGGCCCTGATTGAGTCATTACGCTCTAACCTGGTCACGGCAACAGAAGCTTTATCAACCCAACTGAAACAACGCCAGCAAAATCAGGACTTGATTAACCGGATGAGCCAGTGGTTACCTGACGGGGTTGAATGTATCCAACTGGCAAATTTGCAAACTGGTCAAATCGAGGCTTCTACCTGTGGTAGTCGCTCCATTAGCAATGTTGCAGAAGATCAGTGGGCAACTCCACCCAGTCAGCTGATTTTAGAACCCCGTTCCAGCGTCCGGATTACGCCAGCCCGGCGATCGCCCCAGGAAAACCCCACAACTCAGAAATTTGTCACGCCGCTGCGACAACCTGATTTAGTGTTCAGCGCCCCTGTCTATGACGCACTGGGGGAATTGCAGTATGCCCTGAGTGTCCAGGCAGCCCTACCCAGTCCCGAAACCAGCCAACGTGGTTCCCTCTCTGGCGGAACTGTCATTATTGACCAGGATGGCATTATCCTGGCCCATCCCATGCCCGATCAGATTGGGCGTAATATCAATCAAGCACCGGATCTCACCTGGGCCCCACCAATACTTCGGCAGGCGATCGCGAATAAACAAGGATTCTTCTCCTTCAAGCAACGCAATGAAGAACAACTGGCTGGATATAACGCCATCGAGGTTCTGGTCAAGCCGGGTGAGTATCGCACCTGGGTGATTCTTGCCGTTGCCCCGCTCAATAACGCCCTATCGGGACTGCAAGATATTAAACATGTCCTGGTTGTGCTGACACTAGGGCTCATAGCAGCAAATTTGTTGGCCACCATGTATCTTGCCCATGATTTAGCCCGTCCATTGGAAAAATTAGGTAACTACGCCCTCCATATCTACCAACGTCATTCCTCTGACCGGGCACCGAAGAATTTCTCCATCAGGGAACTAAACCAACTCGCCGAAGCACTCGACAGCATGGTTGATCAGTTGGAAGACCGGGCCGAAGAACTAGAAACGGCATGGCAGGAAGCACAGGTAGCCAACCAGCTTAAAAGTGAGTTTTTAGCCACAACATCCCACGAACTGAGAACACCACTCAATGCCATTATTGGTTGCGTTCGCTTAGTCAGGGATGGTTGTTGTGATAACCGTGAAGAAGAGCTCGACTTTTTACAACAGGCAGACGAAGCCGCTATTCATTTATTAAAAATCATTAATGACTTGCTGGATATAGCCAAAATTGAAGCAGGTAAAGTTGAACTGAATTTACAAGCAATTTCCATTCAGGAGCTTTGCCAGCAATGTTTACGCATGATTCAGCCAGCAGCCGAAAAAAAGCACCTTTCCCTATCTATCGATGTTGCCCCCCAACTGCATCAATTACCGTTAGATGAGCGTCGTGTCCGTCAGATTGTGATTAATCTGCTGTCGAATGCTGTCAAATTTACGCCGGAGGGTGGACAAGTCAGTTTACGAGCCGGTATTGGGTACGGTTACCAGTTAGCCCAAGATATGCGCCCAGATCACAGTCCCATTAATCCCACTACACCGTATCTGTGCCTGGAAGTCGCTGACACAGGAATCGGCATTCCCCGCGAACGTTGGCACCTTCTCTTTCGTCCATTCCAGCAAATTGACTCTACCCTGACCCGTAAACATGAAGGTACAGGGTTAGGTTTGGCACTGACAAAACGATTGGCTGAGTTACACGGTGGTACTATTTCATTTCAATCCGCTCCAGATCAAGGTAGTACTTTCCGCATCTGGCTACCTTCACGGGAAACGCAAAATGGATATGAGAATAATGGTGTTGAAAATAATGCTGACACCCCCGTGCTGGATGCAACAACTCCCACTGGTTCCAATAATGAGGTAACACTTACCGAGACGCGATCCCCCAAGGGCATTGCGGATCAATCGTTTTCATCATTGGGATAGGTGATGGCCGGTTGGAGAGCTAAAAATGCAGCCTGGGCCGCAGCTTGTTCGGCGGCTTTAATTGATCGCCCACTCCCTTGACCTAATTGCTGCCCTTCCAGCCAAACTTCTGCCATAAAGCGATTCGCAGACCCATGAATTGCTTCTGCCTGATGTACACGATATTCCGGTAGGGCTTTATAGCGTGACTGACTCCATTCTTGTAAAGCAGCTTTATAGTTCTGGCGGGCGGGATCTTGCCGAATTTCAATAATTAATTGCTTCAGATGGGGGTCAAGCCAGGGATGAACCAATGCCAGGGTATGAGTACTCAAATACAGGGCACCCAGAACGGCTTCAAAAGCCTCTGCCAGACGCGACTCCTGCCCTAATTTATCTTTTAACGCACTCTCTGATATCAGTAAATATCGTTCCAGGTTATAGC
>CAZGDE010000068.1:0-21778 GCA_964524315.1 uncultured bacterium | reverse complement strand
GACCTGTATCTAAACCCTGTATCTAAACATAGATAGATGAGATCGCGAACCTACAACCATCCCATCGGCCACAACCTTACCAGCCCAATGCCTTCAGCACCTGTTCTGCCAAATCCGCTGGCTTAAAAGGTTTGGCAATGGTTGCCTGCACCGCCAATGTGGCAAAACGACGGCGATCGGAGGCTTGCACCTTTGCCGTTAGCAAAATTACTGGAATATGCTGAGTTGCGGGGTTTGCCCGGAGTTGCTGGAACGTGGCGACTCCATCCTTATCTGGCAGCATGACATCCAGTAAAATTGCATCGGGTTGATCCATTTCTGCTTTTTGTAACCCTTCATTGCTGGAACTCGCCAAAATTACCTCTAAACCTGCCATCACCTCCAGGCTAACTTTGGCAACTTCGCGGATATCTTCCTCATCATCAATCACTAAAACCCGTTTAGCGGTCATAGGTGTACTCCACCAACGACATCGCATGAGCATCACCGATCACATGTGAATCGGAGTGTGAATCGGGATGTGAATCAGGATGTGAATCGGGAGCGTGTGAACTTAAAGCTTGTGAATCAGAAAGGTGTGACGGGGTAACGGGTGACCCCAACTGGAGGGCCGGTAAAGCCAGGTAAAACGTGCTTCCCTGACCGGGTCGGCTCTCTGCCCAGATGTCTCCCCCATGCTGCCAGGCAATGCCCCGACTGACCGATAATCCCAAACCAATACCATTACAACGGCGAGAGTCAGACCCATCAACTAACCGAAATTCTTCAAAAATAGTTTGCAAGTTTTCCGGTGGAATCCCCTCCCCCACATCCTTAATGCTGATGATGATTGTTGGCGATTTCGTGTTACCAATGCCATTTTGCTGAAGTCTCGCACGTAACCAGATACGATCGCCCGCCTGCGAAAATTTGATCGCATTACTGATTAAATGGGTCAACACCTGCACAATTCGTTGGGGGTCAACCATGACTTTTGCATACAGAGGTGTAATACCTAATTGCACCTTCGCGGCGATCGCCGTTTCCTGCATATTCACCACCGCCTGCTGCAACAAGTCTGTGACATCACACAGTTGCTTGTGTAAGGTCATGGTTCCCGACCGAATCTGTTCCAGATCAAAAAAGTTATTCGTCAAATACACCAGGCGATCAATATTTTTAGCCGCAATATCCAGCATTCGTTGACTTTCCAGGGATAACTCTCCCATAACGCCCGTCATTAACAGTTCAACAACCCCCTTAATGACAGCCAGAGGTGTACGAAATTCATGGTTCACTACGGCAATTAATTCCGTTTTGATGCGTTCTACCTCTTTCCAGTCATGATTCCCCTGCGCCATGACCAGTGCGGCTTCTGCCTGTTGCTGATGTCGCCGATTCGCGGCTGCTTGCAACTCGCGTGCTACTACTGGCAGTAACCGCTTCCGCCTGAGCTTAAAAATGTAGTCTTGAACTCCTGCCTGCATGAGATCTAAAGCAGCATCTTCCTCTGCCTCATCAATCATCAACAGCAATGGTTGATGTGTGCCACCCAACTGCCAGATTTGCAATGCCGCAGGCACCGTTAGCCCAGTAACGGCGTAATCAACGATGGCTAAATCCCACGACTGCCGATTCAGAGCCGCCAGCATCGCCGCTGCCGTTGACACCTGTTCTGCAATAACCTGATAACCACCGCGACGAAGTTCCTGGATGAGCAGTGATACCTCATCCTGTGCATTCGCAATAAACAATACGTAGAGTGGTAAGTTCATGGTGGCAATAGAAATAGCTTCTGCAGGGAAACATCTATGTTTACTGTAGAGAGCAATTGTGGAAAAGGTGAGGAGGATACGACAAAGGTAAAAACTTGCTTAAATGCTGCCTGAAGCAACTGAAATGCCTTTAAATCTGCTTCAGCTCAGCCGCCATGTGAGTTTTTAGATGAGTTCGGATAGCCTGTAAGCGTTGGAGGCGGTTGAGAATGCGGGCTGATAGCTCGGGGGCCGCGATCGGTTTCGTCAAATAGTCATCTGCACCAGTCATAAAAGCTCGTTGCAATGTTTCTGGTTCCGTATAGGCAGTCAAAAATAAAATAGGTAACCAGTTCCATTGCTCATGCTGGCGAATCGCTTGGCATAATTCCAACCCATTCACCGTTGGCAAATTGATATCTAAAATGAGCAAATCGGGCTGACAGGACTGCAATGTTTCCCAAAACAGCCCCGGATCTTCCAAGCAGATTAGCTGTACACCCAATTGTTCCAATACCGTTTTGAGGAACTTGAGCACCTGCGGATCATCATCAATTGCCAGTACACACGTATTTGACAGGTCTAAGGAGCGGTTATCCCGATCGCCTGCTACAACAGTACTGGCGATCGCCACACCCGCCAATTCCCGCCGTAGTGCCACCAGCAATGGTCTGATTTTAATGGCGAGTTTCTGAGGCGATGTTGGTAGTGATTTGGCACGGGCTTTGACTGCTGCTTGCAAGGTGGTTTCCATCTGACGAGCAAGGGTCGTGCCATGTTCAAAGCCAAACATGCCAAGTGAACCTGCTAGCTTATGGGCATTTTGGATTCCCTGCTGGTAGAGCGCTGGATCAACTTCACCTGTTTCAAGCGCCTCAAGCAATTGCTCTAAAACGACCACGCGATCGAGATTAGCAGGCTTCGTTCGTTCCCAGATTTCTTGTACTGATACATTCAATGTCGTCTGTTTGGCGACCGTTACGGGTGAATCCGTGGCAGCGGCAGTGATCAACAGTGGATGAATGCGATATCCCTGCCCATACAATGTTTCTAACAAATCACCGGCACCCACTACTTTCAGATGCCGCCGAATATTTTTAATGTGAGATCGCACCGTTGTATCATCGGGCGGAATAGCATCAAAGGCCCAAAGGTGGTCGACAATTTCCCGGCAGCTATAGATGCGGTGCTGATTGCGTATAAACAACTCCAGCAAAAGGTATTCTTTTCGACTCAAGGGTAGTATTTGCCCCTGGTACGTTACCTCATGCTTGTTTGGGTCAACGCATAGATCCCCGCATTGCAAGACAGATGATAATGGCGCACTTCCCCGTCGTAGCAGTGCCCGAATCCGAGCCGCCAATTCATCTAAATTAAAGGGTTTAACCACATAATCATCTGCACCACTATCTAACCCCAACAACTTGTCTGTTGTGGTGTTATGGGTGGTTAGCAACATCACAAGTACCTGGTTTTTCTGCTCCCGCAATCGCCGACAAAAGCTAATCCCATCCAGCCTGGGCAGCATAATGTCCAACAGCACCAGATCGTAGAGGCAGGATTCAACCAACTCCCAACCGGTCTGCCCATCTCTGGCAACATCAACAACATAGTTCTGTTCCGTCAAAAGTCTGCTTAAGACTTCGACTATCGTTTCGTCATCTTCAACCAGCAGTATCCTCATAAATTTAACGTGCCATTTAGTTCAGCCAGCGTGAGGTACACTGCACCACTTCAAAACTGACAATATCTTGTAGAGAAAGTTAAAGATACAGCACAATTGTGGAAAAAATGTGGAAAAGTGAGATCCCTTATTTCACGAAGTTGTCACTTTTATTACCTAGCATTTTCTACATGCGGATAGTTGTAGTTCGTGTAGAAACAGAAAATTAAGCAAGGATAAGTTTTGGCGTAGGGTTCTGGCAGTATCCTGCCCCTAACTAGAGCCAGTTAGTGCGAAGGGTTTTTCTGAAAATTGGCCGTAATAATTTTACTGATTTAGAGAATATTTTAAAGAGCTGGTTAAACAGCCATAAGCTTAAAAAAATTGTTATCGTAGCTCATACGGAATATCGCTTGCTACATACATACTTAAGAATACAGTGCAGCATTATGAGTTTCCTTTCATATGGATGGTGTTTCGAGTGTAGCAACCAGCACAACTGATAAGGGTAATATCCTGATCGTTGATGATGCTCCCAGTAGCCTGCATTTACTGTCCACCATGTTAGGCAATCTTGGCTATGGGGTTCGTTGTGCCAAGAGTGGGACGATGGCATTAATGGCGGTTGCCGTTGAATACCCTGACCTCATTTTGCTCGACATCCATATGCCGGATATGGATGGCTATCAAGTGTGCGAAAAGTTAAAAGCCGATGAGTACACGGGCAAAATTCCAGTCATTTTCCTCAGCGCCCTCAACGAAACAATTGATAAAGTTAAAGCCTTTCAATCCGGCGGTGCCGATTACATTACCAAACCCTTTCAAATGGATGAGGTATTAGCCCGGATCGAAAATCAACTCAACTTGCAGCGGCTATACCGGGAACTGCAACAGGCAAAGGCTGATGCTCTCAAAGCCTTAGAACAGGAAAAAGAATTAAACCGGCTCAAATCCGAATTTGTCGCCATGGTTTCCCACGATTTTCGGACGCCCCTCACCAGTATTCAGGGCTTTGCTGAATTAATCCGTTGCGGCGATCGCATGCCACCAATGGAAGTTATCAATCGTTACGTTGATAAGATTAATGCTGCCATTAATCACCTGTTATATCTGTTAGACAAAATTTTGCTCATTGGCAGCATTGAAGCAGGCAAGATGGAATGTCAGCCCCTATCCATCAACCTGGAAACCTTCTGTCAGGAATTAATTGATACGCTTCAGTCCAGTGTTGCAATTCAACGACCTATCCGTTTTGTCTGTAACAATCCGGCTACCGATGTAGCCCTTGACCCGGCACTGCTCCAACAAATTCTCACCAATCTCCTTTCAAATGCGATCAAATACTCAGCAGCGGATTCGCCCGTTGATTTGACCGTCAACTATCAACGTGACTTTATTAGTTTCCAGGTGCGGGACCAGGGCATTGGCATCCCCTCAGAAAACCAGTCCCATCTCTTTGAAGCCTTTTATCGCGGTAGTAATGTCCGCGAAATCAAGGGAACAGGGCTTGGTTTAGCCGTCGTTAAACAATGCGTCGATGCGCATCGGGGACATATCGAATTGACCAGCCAGGTTGGTGCTGGCACTACCGTCACCGTCACCCTACCCTGTATGCCTGCTGTAGTAGGACAAATTCCCTCATCTGGGTAACTGGCATTCACAAAGTTTTTGTCAGAGTGGGTTTAGCAAAGAACCATGCCCAACATCAGTATTTGCGTAAAACCCACTCCCACAGAGGAATAAAGTTGTACACTTAGTCGGGCTTGATACCAGGTGACAACTGGATCGAACGGGTAAATAGTGAAGCTGATTGCGGTACACCACGATGCAGAGGCGAGTGTTGCAGCAACATAGTTGCACTTTTCCTGGCAGACAATCCCATCACATTGACGGGATAGATCGGCACATTGCGGCGTTTCAGGTCATAAAGATAGGTTTTATCGTAATAGTCCAGCACGATTTCAACGGCGGCGGCCAGGTTTCCCTGCCGGATCCAATTCAAAGCGGCCTCCGTGCGATCGCCCCCCAACCGCTTCCGCAATCGTTCCGTCGCCACCAAAAGTTCGTCGTGCCCTATCGCACCATACACTTCAAGCAGTAGCGCAATCCGTTCCGGGCGCGATCGCTCTACCTGCACCACCGGAGCCGTCATCATTTGGGCAAATAACTCATCCGCAATGCGGCAGGTACCCACCATGCGACTTTCCGCCTCCACCCAAACGGGGCGATTCTCGTCCAATGGAGCCCAAGCCAGCGCCGTCAAATTTTCAAACTGCTCCGTACTGGGTTGGGGCGGCAATCCCAAATTGCCATAGCTACTCCCCCGATGGTTGGCATATTTCTCCAGATCAAGAATCTGTTCTCCCATGTCTGCCAGGGCATAGAGGATCGCTGTTTTCCCTGTGCCCGTCATCCCACCCAACGTAATGACCGGTTTAGGCACCGCCAGCACCGTTCGTACCCATTGGCGGAACCCCTTGTAACCATGCTCCAGTAAGGTTACCTGGAATCCGGCAGTTTCCATCAGCCAGGCCATACTGCCACTGCGCATACCACCACGCCAGCAGTAGATCCGCAGTATCCGGTCAGGTGCCACTTCCTTTGCCCGTTGAACAAATTGGGCCAATTTGGGGCCTACGATCGCCAACCCCAACTCTACCGCCGGATCCCGGCCCTGTTGCTTATAACAGGTACCCACCTGGGCCCGTTCCTGATTGGTAAACAGCGGCAAACTGACGGCTCCTGAAATGTGGCCCCGTTCGTACTCCGCCGGACTCCTGACATCCAAAATGGTTCCGGGGGCCGGAAGAAAATTAGCAGCCGTCAACACCGTCGGCATGGGGTAGGCTACCCCCTCAGATCTGCGATCGCATTCCGGGCCATCCCCGCGATTGCCTGCTCCGTCGCCTTCGGCAGGTGGTGATACTTACCGCCTGCGGTCTGTGCCAGTTCCTTCGCGAACCCCGTCGAGATGAACTTGTTCTCCGTATCAATCACCAGCAATTTGAATCCAGTCGCCCGGATCTTCGCCGCAATATCCAGCAATTCCCCCTTAATGTCAGGCTTTTCCCCTTCCGGAGTAGGCTCACCCAGCGATCGCGCCAGGGGAATGTTACCGCGCCCATCGGTAATTGCCACAATCACCACCTGACCGATGTCGCCCGACTGTTTCGCGTTCATCCCCACCCGTACCGCCTGGGTCAGGCCATGCGCCAACGGCGAACCACCCCCACAGGGCAGGCGATCGAGCCGTCGCTTCGCGGCTTCAATCGAACGAGTTGGTGGCAATAAAACCTCAGCACTTTCGCCCCGGAACGGAATCAGCGACACCTGATCCCGGTTCTGGTATGCCTCCGTCAACAACCGCAGCACCGCGCCTTTGGCTGACTGCATCCGGTTCAGTGCCATCGACCCGGAGGCATCCACCACAAATACGACCAGTGCCCCCGCCTTCCGGGCCAACCGCTTCGCGCGAATGTCACTCTCTTCGACAAATACCCGTTTGCGCGGTGTTACATTTCTGGCAACCGTTAGCTGACTACTGGCAGCATCCCGCTGGCGGCGTGTCTTCTGGTAGGGAGCAGCGGCCCGTAACGTGGCATCTACCGCGATCCGGCGCACCCTCCCCTTCGGCAGCACCGGTTTAATGTAACGTCCCCGGTCTTCCGACAGAATTAGCGTCCGACTCCCCGATTTCCCCTGACGGGTTGCCATTTGGGCAAAATACAGCACCGATGGGTCAAGGATTACCCCTTCCGCATCAAACACAAACTCCTCCGGCACGCTGGGGGTGTCCTGATTTTGATCTTCTGGTTCGTCCTTTTCTTCCTGCTCCTCCTGCTCCTGCTCGGACTCATCCTCCGGTGGTGGCGGCGGTGGTGGCGGCGGCGGCTCCTGATCCGGTGGTGGTTCCACAATGATCGATCGCGGGATAATGACTAACTCGACCGCCCGCCGTAAATCGTCCGCATTCACATCCGTCCGTCCATCCAGAGCAGCATTGGCCTTCGCCACCCGGATTGCGAATAATTCTGCCCGGTGCCCCTGTACCCCGCCCCGGACGGCTTCGGTTACCAGGTAGCTAATTTGATCAGCCGTGATCCGCACATCCTTTAACCACTCCCGCGCCAGAATGATCTGCGTCTTGAGCGCGTCTAAATCTTCCGCATACTGGGCCATGAAAGTTTTTGGATCATCTGCATAACGGGTCGCCTGTTCCACAGCCTGCACCCGCTCTTCCAATTCCAGGGCATGATCCGCCGAGAGGGCGATCGCAATCCGATCCAGCAAATGATTTCGTAGATCCCCTTCCTCCGGGTTATAAGTCGCAATCAGCAACGGCTTACAGGGGTGCTGGAAACTGATCCCTTCCCGCTCGATCTGGTTGCGGCCATCCGTTAAAGCCGTCAACAACAGATTGGCAATCTGGTTATCCAGCAGATTAATTTCATCCACATACAACACTCCCCGGTGGGCCTCCGCCAGTAGCCCCGGTTGGAATACTGTTTCCCCCCGTTTAATCGACTGGCTGACATCCACCGAACCCAGTAACCGATCTTCCGTTACTCCTAAAGGGATCTGCACAAACGGTGCTGGCACAATTTCCGTTGGTAGCAGGGCAGTATCCGCATCGGCGGTACTTTCCCCATTACGACTCGCACCCTCAGTCTGCAACCGTTCAACCGTGGCATCATCCCACTCACCGGGAAGGTTAGGGTCACAATTAAGCGAACCTTTAACAATCTCAATCGGTGGCAATAACGAGTGCAACGCCCTCGCCATGACCGACTTCGCGGTACCTCGACGACCGGCAATGACCACACCACCCAGCCCCGGATCAACCGCCGAGAGCAATAGCGCCAGTTTAATCGCTTCCTGCCCAACGACAGCCGTCAGGGGAAAAGCCAGGGGAGTAACGGGGGGGATGGCTACGGACATGGGTCAACTTCAAAGACGTGCGAATCTCAGCATAGCAAGAGATCGGTATCGCTGTGCCAGTTCTGTCCCTGAGTCATCACCCAACCCCCATTACCCCCTTTGACAAATCGCCTTTGCCTGACGCCGCTGGCTAACATTCACCACCCGATAGCGGGAAAGACTGGGACACCAGCGATCGATCGCCTGTTGCGCCTCTTGATGAATGGCTTGATCGGCAGGTACCAGACTGGCAGCCATGATGGCAACATCATACCGACGTTGATCTGCCCGCCATTGCGCGATCGTCCAAATTTCCCGACTCCATCTGGCAATATCCTGTTGCGCCTGCCGATAATCTGGATCGGTCGGTTTCACCTTACGGGCTTCCTGAATGCCATACCAGTAGGGCGATGCCTGGGTACTGTAAATCTCTTTCCGCAAACGCGTTGCGGTTCGGACTGGTTTGGCCGGTGTCACCACTTGCCCAGGCTTATTACCCGCTGGTTTGGGATTAACTGATGTAGAGCCGGATTGTTTGGTTCCCGCGATCACAGTCTGTTTACCAGAATTACCCGGTTTGACCGTAACTGGTTTGGGATTGACTGGTTTAGGATTGACCGGTTTAGGATTGACCGGGTTGGGTTCAGCAGGGTTGCGGTTAACGGGTTGTGGTATTACCGGTTTGATCACCAGTGGCGGGTCTACCACAGGACTGGGCGCAATCGCATTAGACGCACCCCCCAAACTGGCTGAACCGCTTCCCTTCACCACCGTAGATCTGGTAGTTGGCGTTTTGCGATCGCCGTCAGGGACACTGCGATCGCCGATTGGAGCAGGTACAACCGCCACTGACCGACCACTCAAGGCCGCAAAGTTACGCCAGTAGACCCCTGTCGCCAGTAACAGAGCGGTAGCCACAATACTGCCCCACATCAATGCCCCACCAGCAGGAGGATCATCAGCCTCCGGTGGATTGGCCAGATTAGGAATCACCGGACTGGTTGCCGGAGGCTGGGAATCAGAAGCAGGGGGATGGGTAGGTTGATCAGACATGGGGGGATGATAATGTCCATTCATGTAACTCTGGCCGGGCGCACCATATTCTACTGTGGCAGAGTTGACCTGAGGCGGTTGACTGGCAGTTGTCACCCCTGTTCCATTCGTTGATACAGCACCCGTGACCTGCTGTGGCAACGTATTCATCGGCGCGATCGCCACCGAGCCATTCCCATTAGGATAGCTGCCACTGGGATGATGACCATTCCCCCTGTAGCCATGCGCCTGTTCCGTCGTGAGCGTCGTCAGCCCCCTCCCCTTACCCGTACCATTGCGACCAACCTCACCTTGAGCGCTGTAGCCAGTGCGCGAGTTAGCAACTGCTCCAACTGGACCAGCCCCCCAAATCACCTGATCTCGTTTCACCGCCGGACAAATGAGCAAGGGTAGTTGGGCGGGGCGATAGTACTGCTCGGTTAATTGGGGGACGCGATCGCGCAACCGTTGCTCCAGTCCACCCAGGGTCAGATTCGTTCGCTGAGTCAACGTATCCAGCAGGGCCGCTGTAAAAAAGCCATGCCCCAGCGCTACCGTTTCGTGGGAAAACTGCCCCGGTTCGCAGGAGAGCAGTGTGGGTACACCTACCATGGCTGCCGCGTGTGCCGTATGGGCACCAACCATTTCTGGTGACAGGCTTCCCTGGCTCCGACTCACATCCAGAATCAATAATGGTTCGATGGCGGCAGACCGGAGCCGTTGCAACAGTTGGCTGACAGAAATTGCCGTAGTGGCGATCGCCGTCGGATTGCTATCAATTGGCACCAGATAGTCCTGCCCTTGATGACACACCCCGTAGCCGCTAAAGAAAACCCATAACCGATCGCCAGGTTGTAAATGGTGCTGGTATAACCAATCCAGCCAACCCAAAATCGCCTCTCCATCAGGCTGGGTCGATCGACCGTCCAGGGGTGGGGAAGTATCGGTTAGCAACAAACATTGCTCAGGTGCAAATGCCCCCTGACTGACCAAGGTTGCCCTGAAAGCCTGAGCGTCCGCCTTCGCGTAGATCAGGGGTTGAAAGAACTGGTACTGATTGATGCCAATCGCGATCGCCCATTGTCTCATCACCCTTGCCCCACATCACTAATGATTCAGATTCAGAACCGATTCAGACTAAGGAATTCAGAAGCCTCAGAAGGTTTGATTTAGCCAATTACTACTAAGAATTACTACTAATAACAATTCCAGCGATTACCATCCCATTTAGGGCGTTACTGACTGACGATGCCGGTCACCCAAAAAACTGCCCATTTCACCCAAGATGATTTAAATTTAAGCGATTTAATGAAAGTGGTTGATAGAAATTACTACCACCTATTTTCTCTCAAAAATTAGAATGGCTATACTTTAGCGAGGGAGCGGGGAAATGATGCCACCAATTAATTTAATTCAACCAATTTTTAACAGGAAAAGCATCAGTATGACAGGCTTATCCCACAAGCATTCCACCACTCTGCGGCGGTGCATTGCGCCAGTCGGTGTTGCCAGTTTGCTCAGCCTTACGGGTGGCTGGATCGTGACCCAGGCGATCGCGCCTGCGCCCGTCCATGCCTATACCGGTCGTCTCAATGTGATGTTAGACGTGCAACCAGGCGAATCCTACCAAACCCTGGTACGTCGTGCGGAAGCCGTTGCCAGAGCCGCTGCCCAACGCCATTTTGATCGCGACATCCTGATTACCGATGTCTCTATCATCATCACGGCCCAAAACCTTTCCCGGATTTCGCCCATTTTGACCTTAGAAGCCACCCGTAACCAATGGCGTAGCTTACCTGATCCACGACGCTGGTCAACCTACTACAACAACTCCAAGCGCTTATTGGGTATGGATCAGGCTCCCACCACTACGACTGCGACCACTCCCACCGTGAGCAGTCCCGCAACGACCATTCCCTCATCTCCACGGGGAAATTCCGCCCCGGTCGTTCCGCCTATCACCGCCCCCATTCCCCTCACTCCGAGCGCAGCCCCCACGCAAATACCAGCTGGGACCACAGGCGCGTCACCCACCGCGCCCACAGACACCGCCCCCACAACTCAACCAACCGATCGCCCCATTCTCCCGGATCGCATCCCGACACCGGGCGACATTGGCAAATAGGATTATCCTGTACACTCAGTATATATACTCAGTATGTACGTCCATACCTGTGGGTTAGAGGTGAGCGGCTAGTTTTGGTTTGCGCCAGGTATTGACCAACCTCTATGTTCAACTACCGCTTTCCTCCATCCTGTGTATTAGTTTGTTACATTCCATTGCTTTAATTGTTAAGCTCTGTTTCAAGTTCGGCAAATTTGCCGGAACTGGCGCGGGTTGTGCAAAACGTCCGTGTTACCATGCTTTCTCGTAGCGACTGAACAATAGGAGAACACCTTTGGCACTACGGGTTGCTGTTGTAGGTGGAGGTCCAGCGGGCTCCTCTGCCGCTGAAATTCTAGCAAAAGCAGGTATTGAAACCTATTTATTTGAGCGCAAGTTAGATAATGTCAAACCCTGCGGTGGTGCCATTCCGCTATGCATGGTGAGTGAGTTTGACTTGCCTCCCGAAATCATCGATCGCCGGGTGCGGAAGATGAAAATGATCTCACCATCCAACATTGAGGTCAGCATTGGTAGCACCCTAAAAGATGACGAATATATCGGCATGTGTCGGCGGGAAGTGCTGGATGGCTTCCTACGGGATCGTGCCGCCAAATTTGGCACAACCGTCATCAACGGGACGGTGCATAAACTGGAAATTCCCGGTAACGACAAAGATCCTTACACCCTGCACTACGCGGATCATTCCAACGGAACGCTGGAAGGCGAAAACAAAACGCTGCAAGTTGACCTGGTCATTGGTGCCGATGGTGCCAACTCCCGGGTTGCTAAGGCCATCGATGCGGGTGATTACAACTATGCGATCGCCTTCCAGGAGCGGATTCGCCTCCCCGAAGACAAGATGGCATATTACGAAGACCTGGCGGAAATGTACGTTGGTTACGATGTCTCGCCCGACTTCTACGCCTGGGTATTCCCCAAATATGACCACGTTGCCGTTGGTACCGGCACCATGAAGCCGAACCAGCACCGGATTAAGGAACTCCAGGCTGGCATTCGCGCCCGTGCTGCCGAAAAACTGCGAGGCGGTAAGATTATCCGCGTCGAAGCTCACCCCATTCCCGAACATCCCAGGCCCCGTCGGGTGGTTGGTCGGGTAGCCCTGGTGGGTGATGCTGCTGGTACCGTCACCAAATCATCTGGCGAAGGGATTTACTTTGCCGCGAAGTCTGCCCGTATGTGTGCCGAAACCATCGTTGAGTTTTCCAACAATGGGCAACGGATCCCCACCGAAGAGGATCTCAAGGTTTACCTGAAGCGGTGGGATAAGCAATACGGCATGACCTATCTGGTGCTTGACCTGTTGCAACGGGTGTTCTATAAGTCAGATGCGACCCGTGAGGCATTTGTGGAAATGTGTGCCGATCTGGATGTCCAGAAGCTCACCTTTGACAGCTACCTCTACAAAACAGTCGTGCCAGCAAACCCCCTGGTACAACTGAAGATCACCCTCAAGACCTTCGGTAGCCTGATGCGCGGTAATGCCCTTGCTCCTACTCGGTTCTAGGTCAGGAGATTTCTAGAAACCAAAAGCTTAGATCCCTGGTTTTTCTGAAGCCAGGGATTTTGCTGTATTCAGGTCAGGTGTCGTCGTTAAGTTTATTTCCAGGGGCAGTCGAATGGTGAAACACGTTTGGGTCTCACTACTATCAACCGCGATCGCCCCGCCCAGGTGACTGACTAACTTTTCAACCAGTGCCAGACCCAGCCCTGTACCACCCTGTTTCCAGGGGTCGCTACTGGGAATCCGGTAGAACTTATCAAAAATGTGAGAAAACTCCGTTACCGGGATTTCTACCCCCGAGTTGCACACACTAAAACACATAGAGAGATCGGCCGAGCGGCCAATCAGTTTAATCTCTGCCCCAACCGGGCTATATTTCGAAGCATTATTCAGCAATTCCAGCAAAATACGTTCCAGACTGGCCGAGTCGCACATGAACTCAGGCAGATTAGTCGCCAACTCAACCTGCAAATGTTGCTGCCGATTATCCGCCTGGGCCTGAAATTTCTGCACGATATCTGTCAGCCACGGCTGAACATCAATCACCTCTGGATGTAATGGCAGTCCCCCTGCCTCCAGATTTTGCAAATCCAGCAGGTCATTAATCAAACCTGTTTCCCGTTCGCACTGTTCATTCAGAATTTTGAGATAGCGAATATTTTTATCCGATTGGGATGACAATTCCTGACCCATTGACATACCCAGCATTTGAATCGCCATCTTCATACTGGCGATGGGGGTACGCAGTTCGTGGGAAACGGTGCTGAGAAAGTCGTCCTTTAAGTGGTTCAGACGTTCCAATGCTTTTACCTGCGCCTGGGAAGCCTGATACAATCGCGCCTGCCGCATGGCGATCGCACATTGATTGGCGACCTGTTTGACCAGCTTAATTTCCGCTTCACTAAAGTGACGGTGGCTCTGATTAATCACAATCAGATAGCCAATTGCCCCGGTATCTACCTGACAGGCATCGGTATAGAGAGTCGATGCACAGGCAACAGGGTCGAGAAAAATGGGGTATAGCAGTTTCGTTGCCAGATGGTCGAACAGATCAGGGCACGCCATGTCACCCGTTTCCGCCGCTGCCAGATAACGTACCCGCTCCGACTCATAGGCGGCAAAATACTCACCATTCAGCAAGCGGCGATGCACCTTGGCCGTATCGGCAACCGTCAACACCTGACCAATGCCCGTCTTTGTGTTGGTAGCGTTGTGCTCATATTGCACCACAGCCGTCGTGCGCTCCGCGTTATACAAAGCGGCAGCACAGTAATCAACTTTCAGCGCACTGACCAGTTCTCCCACAGCCGTTTGCAAAATTTGGCGCTCATCCAGCGAATCCCTCACCCGGTCAGTAATCCGCTGCGATACCTCAGCGAATTCCAGGGATTGCTGTAATTGCTGGGTGCGTTCCCGCACCTGACATTCCAGATTGGAGTTGAGGATCTGTACCTGCTGATAAAGTTCCGATTGCTGAATGGTGATCGCCGCCTGCATGGCCAGGTCTTGTAACAACTCGACTTCTACGGGTTGCCACTGGCGGGGACTGCGACAATGCTGGGCAATTAACAACCCCCACAACACGTTGCCCTGAATAATGGGCAATACCAGATTGGCTTTTACCTGAAACTGCGTTAACAGGTCAATGTGACATTGAGCCAGACCGGAGTTGTGTACATCCGCGATCGCCCGCACCCGACCCTGTTGGTACTGACTCAGGAAGATTTCATTAAAACAGGGGTCTTTAATCGTTGTCCCCAGAATTGGCATCCATCCCTCTCCCACCGACTCGACGATTACCACCCCATTGGGAACGGGTTGAAACTGGTAAATAATCACGCGATCGGTTTGCAGAAAGTGACGGACATCGGCCACGGTCGTATTCAAAATTTCCGGCAAATCTAACGACTGGTGAATACGTCGCGCAATTTTGCCAACTAACCGTTCCCGTTCGGCCTGCTGGTGAATCTCCGCTTCGGCCTGTTTATGCCGGGTAATATCCCTGGCAACACCTAAAATTTGCCGGGGGATGCCATCCGCAGATCTCGCAAACACCGTGTCTCGTGAACTGAGCCAGCACCACTCACCCGAACTCAAACGCAGTCGGTAAACCACTTCCAGCACCATCTCGTCGGGTATGGTCAAAAGTTGTTGATAATGGCGGATAACCGTAGCAACATCATCGGGATGTAGCAGGCCAGCTAAAAAAGATGACTCAACCTGACAGAAAACCGCCGGGTCATAGCCCAGCACCGTGGTCACAGAGGAACTAATGTAAATGTTGCGGCGTTCGGTCAGGTCATAGATGTAGAGGATATTGGGCAATGTTTGAGTCAAACGCTCGATAAAATGCTGGCTCTTACTTAATGCCTCCTCAAGTTGGGGGATTGCACTGCCATTTTGGTAGCAATAACCTGAATCGAGGCGCATAACCATTTCCCACCCATCTGCAAACAGCCAAACGAGAAACAGCAATATAGCCTTGCCCCAATACTGACAAATACGAAGGAGCTAAACCCTTCTTCCTTAGGAACGAAAATCAAATAACTTCGATGCTTTCTTGGACGGGCGCACGGCCGCGCGCCCCTTCAGAAGACAAAATATCCGATCCTATTTAATTCGCGATCCTGAGGGGCTATAAGGATCCGATACAGGTTCATAGGGCTACACTATACTGCTGTTGTAAGAATTCCCGTTTATTTGAGGGTTTGGCTAATTTTTTTACATAGTTAAACAATTATCAGTGTCAAAGCATCCGTTCTGCAAAAGTGACCACAGAGATTGCAATGGCTAAACTGACCACCAAAATGATTGCTGGTGTTTTTTTGATAGATTGCTAAAAAGCTAGTCAAACTACAGGTCAAAGGGAAGTTATGTTCTTTTCTAAAGAATTCCTATAATTTAAGTAAATTTTCTGAGTTTATGACAATTTCAATTCATATTAACTGATGAAAAGTTAGCGATTGGCGCGATCGCCCGCTTGCCACTTTAGCCCATACTTTTCCCCAAGCTATCGTACTTGCAATTCAATTCAGTTCAGCTACTTTGCTGATTCCAACACTGAATTCAAGCATGATTTCGGGGTTTTACGCATACGAAATCAATCACATCACAATTCGCTTAGGATTGGGAAAAGGCTGAAAGCGATCGCCGCTGGCTATGCAGCATGTGGGCCAACCAATGGCGCATAACCACTGACAGCGCAAGTTTCACAATTAATTGACGTTGCTGAATATAGCTATGATTCATAAACATGCATTCGCCCTGTAGGGGCGTTTCGCGTTCGCGTAGCGTCTCCCGTTGGAGACAACGCCCCTACGCCATTCATCGCTTCAATCAGCAACGCCACAATTAATTTTAGGACTGCCCTATCGCGAGCCTATTGTTCACCAGCAATTTAAAGCGGTTATAAGAGGAATTTGAGATGACGGATGTGGGACTGACCCATGTTGCATTACCAGTCTCCAATATGGAGCAGAGCATCAAGTTCTATGAAACCTATGCCAGTATGCACGTCGTTCATCAACGGATCGATGCGGTGGCGGGAGTCGCCGTGGTGTGGCTCACAGACCATACACGCCCATTTGTGATTGTCCTGATTCAGACTGATTCCGTCCATCCCGTTCTCTCTCCCTTTGCCCACCTGGGCGTGGGTTGCAAAAGCCGCGAAGCAATGGATCAATTATGTGACAAAGCCCGTGCAGCCGGTATTCTGCTGGGAGAACCTCAAGATGCAGGCTATCCCGTCGGCTACTGGGCTTTTTTGCGTGACCCCGATGGTCATACCCTGGAACTATCCTACGGGCAAGAAGTGGGCCTCACGGTGGAGCGGACAACTATCTAACCCCTTCAACGTATGATTGGGCTAAAGCAGTTTTCAAGCAGAATTGAACCTGGCGTAGGGGCAGGTTTTGCCAAAGTTTGTCGCAACAGCCAGGCAGTTTGTTGCAAAACCGGCCCTTACAGGTATTTTGTTTTGTAGAAATCGCCTCAAGCCAACTAACAATGGTATCTCACCCGGCATTATCGGCCCAATGCCCCGCCCCTACTCTTCAACGCGATAACCCAATTCCGCCAGACGAGTGCGTGACTGTCGCCACTTGGGTTGCACTTTGACAAACAATTCCAGGTAAACATTGCCCATAACCAATTTCTGGATTTGGGCCCGGGCTGCAGAGCCGATCGCCTTCATCATGCTGCCCTTCTTCCCAATCAAAATCCCCTTTTGCGAATCCCGTTCCACATAAATGGTTGCCAGGACACGGGTAATCTTCGGTTCCTCCACCACCCGGTCGATCGCAATAGCCACCGAATGGGGTACCTCCTCACGGGTCATTAACAACACCTGCTCCCGGATCAGTTCACCCATAATGAACCGTTCCGGCTGATCCGTCACCAGATCCGGCGGGTAGTAATAGGGCCCCGGTTCCAGATGGTGGATCAGTGCATCCAGCAATGGGGGCAAACCAGCACCCGTCAAGGCCGAAAACTTGGCGATCGCCCAACCATTTGCCACCGCCAACTCCATGTAGGTGTGATCGTAGGGATGGGAAAGATCCGGCTGGGATTGGGTGTCGGTAGATGGAGCTGTGGCTTCCGTGTCGGCTTCCGTCTCGTCGGCTGTTTGCTGATCCGCTTTGTTAATGCCCAGAATTACCGGCACTTCAACATTCTGGAGCAAATCAACGATGTAGCGATCGCCCCCGCCCGCCGCCGTTGCCCCATCCACGACAAACAACAGCACATCGACCGAACGGATCGCCACCTGGGCATTTTTCACCAAAACCTCACCTAATTGATGGTGGGGTTTATGAATTCCTGGTGTGTCAACAAAAATTAACTGAGCCGTGGGTGTGGTTAAAATGCCCCGTAGTCGATTGCGCGTTGTTTGGGCAACGGGCGATGTAATGGCGATCTTCTGTCCCACCAAAGCGTTCATCAGCGTTGACTTACCGACATTTGGGCGACCAATGATACCAACAAACCCCGAACGAAAATCCGCCGGTGCTTGCGGAATGATCCCAAAGTCAACTAGAGGGGAAAAATTATCTTGTTGCTCATTCATGTAAATCTGAACCCATATCCTTTACCCCTGCTTAAGATGAAGTGGCTTTAGAAGGGGCTAAAGTCAAATCAGAGGTTCTCATAATTTAACCCATGTAACTGACCAGACGGCTTCAGCAGCCCCCGTAAACCCTAATAACCAGCGAGTAATGCTATGGGAGAAGTAAGAAGAATCGGCATTTTAACCAGTGGTGGTGACTGTGCCGGTTTGAATGCCGCGATTCGAGCCGTTGTCCACCGGGCAGTCAATACCTATGATTGGGAAGTGTTGGGCATCCACCAGGCAACACAGGGCTTGATGGTGCGCCCCCCCGAAGCGATTAACCTCACCCCCGATAAAGTAGACCCCTTCCTCACCAGTGGTGGCACCTTCCTGGGAACCACGAATAAGGGTGATCCCTTTGCTTTTCCAATGCCCGACGGTAGTCTGCGCGATCGCTCCAGTGAGATTATCGATGGCTATCACATGCTTGGTCTTAATGCCCTGATTGGCATTGGTGGCGACGGTAGTCTGGCCATCCTGCGGAAACTGGCCCAGCAGGGCAACATGAACCTGGTGGGGATCCCCAAAACGATTGACAACGACGTTGGGTGTACCGAAATGTCCATCGGTTTCGATACCGCTGTCACCATTGCGACCGAAGCCCTCGATCGCCTCCACTTTACCGCCGCCAGCCACAGCCGGGTCATGATTCTGGAGGTGATGGGGCGTGATGCTGGACATATCGCCATCAGTGCGGGCATTGCCGGTGGGGCCGATATTATTTTGATCCCCGAACTTCCCTACTCCATGGATGGTATTTGCCACACCATCAAAACTCTGCAAGAACAGGGCAAAAACTATTGCCTCATCATCGTAGCCGAAGCGGTGCGGACAGAGTTGGGGGATCCCGTCGTTAGTCAGAAAGGGTTAGAACAATGTCGCCTGGGTGGCATTGGTCAATACCTGGCAGAACAAATCTGTACCCACATCAACGCTGAAACCCGTGTCACGGTTTTAGGACATACCCAACGGGGTGGTGTGCCATCCTACCTGGATCGGCTTTTAGGTGCCATGTTTGGGGTAGCAGCCGTTGATTTGATTGCTGAAGGCAAGTTTGACCATATCGTTACCTGGCAAAATCGCCAGGTGGTGAGTGTCCCGATTCCCGAAGCGATTTCTCGTTACTCAACCGTTGACCCAGAGGGTACTCTGGTACGAACCGCCCGTAGCCTGGGAATTTATCTGGGCGATTGAGGCAGTAGGCGATCAGGATAAAGGCTACGCCTGGTGGTGCTGACTAGCAGAATGAATTGGAACGAAGTTTCAATTCATTCAACGCTTAATTCCATCCCTGGAATCAGCAACGCTGACTACGCCTGAATACAGTAGTCTTTATCCTTGGAAGACCCCAAGCCTTTGTCGGATATCCTTAACATGACGATTTTGTTAACTAATGATGATGGTATTGACGCACCCGGACTACAGGCACTGCGGCAAGCCATCAGACAAGTCCCTTATCAACCTGTCATTGTTGCCCCCCAATCCCATCAATCAGGGTGCGGACATCAGGTGACAACCACGACCCCCATTCATGTGCAACAGCGATCGCCCCAGGAATACGCCGTTGCCGGTACGCCTGTTGATTGTGTGCGGATCGGTCTCAGCCACCTGTGTACCGAAGTGAAATGGGTATTATCGGGCATCAATGCGGGGGGCAATCTGGGTGCAGATGTCTACATTTCTGGCACGGTTGCTGCGGTCAGAGAAGCAGCATTGCATCGAGTACCGGCGATCGCCTTCTCCCAATACCGCCATAAAGGACGTGAAATTGACTGGAATGTAGCGGCCCATCTCGTCAGCCACGTTCTAGCCAAGTTACTGTCTCACCCAACCGAACCTGGTACGTTCTGGAATGTGAATTTACCCCATCTGCCAGTAGATGCCCCCCTGCCAGAATTCACCCTCTGTCAACCATGTACCCAACCCCTGCCAGCTAATTACCGCATCGAGTCAGACTATTTCCATTACGCAGGTGACTACGCCAATCGCGCCCGCGATCGCGGCAGTGATGTCGATGTTTGCTTTTCTGGCAAAATTGCCATTACCCAAATTCGGGTATAGCCACGAGTTAGTGCTGAATATCAGGATGAATTGAAACGTCGTTTCAATTCATCCACCGCTTAATTCATCCCTGGAATCGCCACCAACCCTTAGTAGCCCATTGCCGCCATATCTGGCTTGAGCATACAACTTGCCCGTTCAACTGCTGTCCACCAAGTTCCATTCGGATACAGGTGTAACAGGCGAAAACCAGGTTGCTGGGTGTCTAACGCAAAATCCGTACTACCCGGTTCAAATTGAATACAGGTCGAAGGTGTACCTAGATACTGTACCCCCCGACGACGTTGACTATATTCCTGGTGAATATGCCCGAACAGCACCAACTTGACCTGGGGGTAACGATCCAATACGGCAAACAGAGCCTTAGGATTTTGTAGACTACTTCCATCCAACCAGGTTGAACCAACCACAAAAGGTGGGTGGTGAAAACTGACTAACGCCGGTGTATCACCAACTGCTCGTAGTTCCTGATCCAACCATGCCAGCGTTTCCGGTGCCAACTCACCATGCACCCGACCAGGTACCTGCGAATTCAACAATAAAAAGTGCCAACCCGCCACCTGAAACGACTTTTGTGGTGCCATAACACCTCCCTGCAAAACCTGCTCCATCGCCGGTACGCAGTCATGATTTCCAGGCAACCAGTAAGTCGGTATTCCGAGTGGCGCGAGTAAATCATGCAACATCTGGTAAGACTCAGGCCGACCATCCTGTGATAGATCCCCTGTTAGCAGTAGCAAATCTGGTTTAGGGTCAAGCTGACTGACTTGCTGCAAAACCACTTGAAACGATTCCCTGGTTGGCAGACCTAACAATTGCTGGTCAGTTTTGGCAAACAGGTGAATATCCGTAATTTGAACAACACGCAGCGGTGAGAACAATGGCATAACTGTCAACCCAAGGAACGCAACTCGAACCAACAGGCAGAGAATCTCTGACAGATTTAGAATTTGTCAGATGTAGGACTTTGGAGATAACCCGATTCATCAACCAGATAATCAGAAAATCCTTGCACCTAGCATAAACCCATCGACCCAGTCTATATGAGCGGACAACATCCACTCTGATAGGTCATTTATGGCTATAAATATCTACTCTACGCCCGAAGTAACATCCAGAACTGCGATCGCGCACAGATAATCTTGTGATCTTCATCACATAAGCTTAGTTTTGCCCTAGTTTGCCAACCACAACCTCGCCAATTCAGGACAAAATGGCTAACTTCAAATAATTTTTCAAATTAACTGCCGATCTAGTACCCCGAAGGAACAAAATTTGATATAGTTTAAATCCTGTGAACAGGTTATGTTCTGGCGGCATAGCCAAGTGGTAAGGCAGAGGTCTGCAAAACCTCCACTCCCCAGTTCGAATCTGGGTGCCGCCTTTAAGTTAGATAAATCTACAATTGTTGTTGTGGGTGAGCGCATAAAATGGCGCGATTAGCAAATTAGTGGCGCAACCCCAAATTTTAGGCAGTTTTTTTGCTTGCAAATTAGTGGCGCAGATTTTTGTTGATTAGCAAATTAGTGGCGCGATCGTTTGTCGAATAAACAGCAAGTTTTGCTTGACGGCTAGAACGCTTGCTCAATAAGAATCATAGCTGGTTTATTCAACCTAAATCTGAGCAAATTAGTGG
>CAZGDE010000067.1:0-21888 GCA_964524315.1 uncultured bacterium | reverse complement strand
GTTCCATACCGTAATAGTTATGCGCTGATCATGGAAGACTTTGGGGGAATTTCCCTCAAGGCATGGCTGGAGCAGCAGCGCGAGATGGGTTACCCGGTGCTAGAGATCACACCATTCCTGGATATTGCCATCCAGCTAGCCGATATCCTGCATGTCCTTTACCAGAAGCACGTCATCCATAAAGACATTAAGCCTAGCAACATTCTGATCAATGCAGAAACCCGCCAGGTCAAACTCACTGATTTCAGCATCGCCTCTCCTTTACCACGGGAAACCCCTACCCTCCAGACGTTGGGAGTTTTGGAGGGAACGCTGACCCACATCTCGCCAGAACAAACGGGGCGAATGAATCGGGGCATCGACTACCGTACCGATTACTACTCTCTGGGTGTCACCCTGTATGAACTATTGACGGGGCACTTGCCCTTCGAGGGCCAGACCCCGATGAACCTGGTCTATTGCCACATGGCCCGTCAGGCGCTGCCCATCCAGCACTGGAACCCCTCTGTGCCAACGATGGTGTCGGCAATCGTGGGCAAACTCATGGCCAAAAATCCGGAGGATCGTTACCAGAGTGCTCTGGGTCTGAAGCATGATCTAGAACGGTGTCGTGCCCAGTGGGAGCAAACCGGAGCGATCGCCCCCTTCCCTCTGGGGCAACGGGACACCAGCGATCGCTTTCTGATCCCGGAAACCCTGTATGGTCGAGATCGAGAGGTTGCTACCCTGCTGGCTGCCTTCGAGCACATCGCCCAGGGCAACCAGCCAGGTCACAGCGAGCTAATTTTGGTGACAGGCTACTCTGGCATTGGCAAAACGGCAGTGATCAACGAAGTTCAGAAGCCGATTGTGCGACAACAGGGATATTTCATCAAAGGCAAGTTTGACCAGTTCAACCGCAACATTCCGTTTTCTGCGTTTCTGTCTGCTCTACGCGATCTGATGGGGCAATTGCTGAGTGAATCCGACCTGCGGTTGCAGCAGTGGCGTTGTCACATTTTGCAGGCGTTGGGTAACAATGGTCAACTGATCATCGATGCCGTGCCCGAACTGGAGCAGATCATCGGCCCCCAACCCCCGGTGGTAGAGTTGCCAGGAAACGCCGCCCAAACCCGCTTTAACCTGGTGTTTCAAAAATTTATTCAGGTTTTTGCGACAGCCGATCATCCGCTGGTAATGTTCTTAGATGACCTGCAATGGGCCGATTTGGCTTCTCTGGAGTTGCTGGGGCGGCTGATGGGGGAGATGGCCTGTCACCATTTGCTGGTGATTGGGGCTTACCGCGATAACGAAGTCAGTCCAGCGCACCCGCTGATGTTGACGCTAGAAGACATTCGCAAAAGTGGGGCGATCGCCCATAACCTATCTCTCCTGCCGCTGGCGGCAGAGAGTTTAAACCAGCTTGTCGCCGACACTCTGGTCTGTAGCCTGCCCCTGGCGGAACCGCTCGCTGCTCTCATTTACCAGAAAACCCAGGGTAACCCCTTTTTCGCGACCCAGTTTTTGCAGTCCCTTTATCAGGGCGGCATCATTACCTTTGATGTTACCCAGGGATGCTGGCAGTGCGATATTGTGCGGGTTCGAGAGGCGGCACTGACAGAGGATGTCGTGACGTTTATGGCGCAACAGCTCCAAAAGCTAGCGCCCCAAACCCAGGACATGCTGAAGTTGGCAGGCTGTATTGGCAACCAGTTTGACCTGACAACGCTGGCGATCGTGGCACAACAATCGGAAACAGATGTGGCGATCGCCCTTTGGGACGTGTTGGAAATGGGGTTGGTGTTACCGCAGAGCGAGGTCTACAAATTCTTTCTAGAACCGGATGCCAACCTTGATAGCCTGTTTTCGCAGCTAGCGGTTCCCGATCTGACCTACAAGTTTTTGCATGACCGCATTCAACAAGCGGCCTATTCTCTCATCCCTGATGACCAAAAGCCGGAAACCCACCTCAAGATCGGGCGATTGCTGCTGCACCAAGCCTCGCCGGCCCAACGAGAAGACCACCTGTTTGCGATCGTCAACCACCTCAACCGGGGGCAGTCGCTTTTGCAAACAGCAACCGAACGGGAAGAACTGGCTCAACTCAACCTGCAAGCAGGGCGCAAAGCGAAAGCCACAACAGCCTATCGAGCCGCCGCAGACTACCTGCTCCAGGGGATCGGACTCCTACCTGCCAATGCCTGGGAGGAAACATACGACCTCACGTTGGCGCTGCATCAAGAGATGACGGAGGCAACCTATCTCTGCACCGAGTTTGGGCAAATGGAACAATGGGCAACGATCGCCATTCAGCAAGCTCGCTCCCTGCTCGATACAGTGCCGATCTACGAAGCTCGTTTGCTAGCGGGCCGCGCACAGGGGAACTATTTGGTAGCTGTACGCACAGGGCTAGAAGTGTTGCAGGCACTCGGTGTTGACTTTCCCGAACAGCCGATCGCCGCCGAAGTGCAGGAAACCCTGGCTGCGACCTACCAATTGTGGTGCGATCGCCCACCCCTCAGCCTGCTCGACCTGCCCCGCATGGAAGATCCGCAGTGTTTAGCCGCCATGCAAATCATGACCAAGCTCACTGCCCCAACCTATCGGGCGTTGCCTGCCCTGATGCCGTTGCTGATGGCGAAACAGGTGGAATTTTCCATTCGCTTTGGCAATAGCCCCATTTCGATCTTTTCCTATGCGGGGTATGGCATGGCATTGTGCAGTATGGGCAAGATTGATGCCGGGTACGAATTTGGGCAATTGTCTTTAGGGTTGCTCGCCCAGCTTCAGGCAACCGCCTGTGAAAGCCGCGCCGGATACCTCGTCTACAATTTCATCAGCCATTGGAAAGACCCGATACACCAAGCCCTTCCGGCTTTTATCAAGGCTTACCAGAGCGGATTGGCGACGGGCGATTTAGAGTGTGTGGTGCTGAATGCCCAGGCTTACTGTCACTATGCTTACTTTGCCGGGTTAAGTTTAGCCGACTTAGGTACCGAAATGGCGGCTTACCGCCAAACCCTACGCCAACTGAAGCAGGTTTCGCTCAAGTGCCTGGAAATCGTGCAGCAAACGGTACTGAATCTGTTGGGGGAAGGAGAGTCCCCCTGGGTGCTGACGGGTTCGGTTTACAACGCTGAGGAGTCAGTTGCCTTTCACCTCGAGCACGGCGATCGCACGTCCCTGTTTCATTACCACTTCAATCAAACGGTGCTTTACTACTTGTTTGGCTATCTTGAGCAAGCCGAGCAGCAAGCTCAGCAGGTCGAAGCCTATCAGGATGGCGGCCGTGCCCAGTTTCCCATTCCGCTCTATAGTTTTTACGATGCGCTGATTCACTTAGCCCGCTATCCCCAAATTTCCCCAACTGAGCAGCCTACCCGCTGGCAGCGCATTCTGGAGCAGCAGGCAAAGCTGGAAAAATGGGCGAGTTTTGCACCTCACAATCATCGTCACCACTGCGAGTTAATTGAGGCCGAAAAAGCCCGAATTGAAGGACGCACTCTGGAGGCAATCGAAGCCTACGATCGCGCGATCACCTCCGCCAAAGCGAACGGATTCCCGCAGGATGCAAGCCTGGCTAACGAACTAGCCGCGCAGTTTTACCTGGCATGGGGGCGCGACAAGCTGGCCCAGCCTTATCTGCAAGAGGCTTACTACGGTTATGCTCGATGGGGCGCGAAAGCCAAAGCCCAACAGCTTGAAGCGCTTTACCCACAGGGACTCCAGGCTATCTTGTCGCCGCCTCATCTGCCTGCGGGTGAAGCTGCCCTGATGAAAGGCGCTGATGTCACTAGTAGCAGCAGCAACACGGCCCATCTCGATTTAGCGGCTGTGATTAATGCCTCTCAGGCGCTTTCCAAAGAGCTGTATCCCAACCAACTGGTCAGCACCTTGATGGAACTAGCCCTCGAAAATGCGGGGGCCGAGCAAGGTATATTAACTCTGTTGCAAGATAATCAGCTCATGGTTGTGGCTCAGTGCCTCCGGGGCGAGATCTGTACGGCCCAAATGACGCCGCTTGCAGAACACGAAAGTTTGCCCAACAGCCTGATTCGTTTTGTGTTTCGCACTACCGAAACCTTCGTGATTGATGACATTCGCGTCGAACCTCGATTTGTCGCCGATCCCTACGTTATGCAGCAGGCTCCGCGATCGGTGTTGTGTATGCCGCTGATGCAGAAAAACCAGCCGATGGGTGTGCTCTACCTTGAAAATAGCCTGACTTCAGGGGTGTTTACGGGCGATCGCCTGAATCTCCTCAAGATCCTCTGTGCGCAAGCGGCAATCTCCTTTGAAAATGCCAACCTTTACGCAAACCTTCAACTCAGTAACCGCAATCTGCAAGAGTCACTCGATACCCTCCAGAAAACTCAGACTCAGCTTCTTCAGGCCACCGAAAAACTCCAGCACGATGCCCTCCACGATGCCTTAACCAATTTGCCCAATCGCAATTGTTTTATGAATTTGCTGGATCACGCCATTCAACTCAGCAACTGCCATCCTGAGCGCCTGTATGCGGTTTTATTTATTGACTTGGATCGCTTTAAGAACATTAATGATAGCCTGGGGCATCTGATTGGTGATGAATTTCTCAAGCTTGCCGGGCAACGGTTGCAAGGCTGTGTACGTCCATCGGATGTTGTAGCTCGGCTGGGCGGCGATGAATTCGCCATCCTGTTGGAAAATTTGTGCGATCCGGCCAACGCCCTGGAGATAGCCCAGCGGATTCAAGCCCAATTTGCAACCTCCTTTCGTTGCAGTGACTACGAAATCTTTTCGACTACGAGTACAGGCATCACCTACAGCACGTTTAACTATCAGGGAGCAACTCAGGTTTTGCGCGATGCCGATATTGCGCTCTACCAGGCTAAAGCAAATGGCAGAAACCAGTACGTCGTGTTTGACCCCGACATGCAGGCCCAAGTTGCCCGCCGCCTAGAGCTTGAAAATGAACTGCGGCGTGCCCTCGAAGCTCAGGAATTTTGCCTGCACTACCAGCCCATCATTTCGCTTTCAACAGGCCAGCTCAAAGGCTTTGAAGCCCTGATCCGGTGGCAACATCCCACCCGTGGCCGAATTTCTCCGATCGAGTTTATTCCTGTTGCCGAAGAAACAGGTCTCATTGGTCCCATCGGCTGGTGGGTTCTGGAAGAAGCCTGCCAACAACTGGCAACCTGGTTGGCTACCAGCGCCTGCTCCACTCCTCCCACAATCAATGTCAACCTATCAGCACTTCAACTCAAGCAGCCGCAGTTGATCGAACAACTGGAGGCCCTATTGCAGACCACCCAAATTCCGAGGGAATGTCTCAAACTGGAAATTACTGAGAGTTGCATCCTGGAAACTTTTACCTCAGAAGCCCAAACTCTTAAGCAGATCAAAGCACTGGGTATCAGACTCTGCATCGACGATTTTGGCACCGGCTACTCGTCCCTCAGTCGGCTCCATGAATTCCCCATTGATACCCTCAAGATCGATCGCACCTTCGTGCAACGGCTGAACCAGAACTCCCTGGAAACGGTACAAATGATTGTTACTCTAGCCCATGGACTGGGACTGGATGTAGTGGCGGAGGGGATCGAAACGGAAGCGGAGTTCGAGATTCTACAGCAGTTAGGGTGTGAGTTTGGTCAGGGCTACTGGTATGCTCCTCCCCTGGACGCTACCCAAGCCTTTGCCAGGTTAGTGGCACCCCCGCAACCGCTGAGGAAACGGTGACCTCCCCCGGCTATCCGATCACTCTTGGCTTGGATGTGAGATTGATCCGGTTTAGGGAAGCGTGAAAGCGGCGAGCATGGATAGCTTAATCCTTGATGCGATAACTGATCAACTTACGAACCTCGCCAACGGGCATCGTTAATTCTTGGGCGATCGCCGTTTCAATCTGACTTGCTGTTGTGACAGGAAATTCGTATTCCAGCTTCTTCAACGTAGCGTCCGAGGTTTTGACTGCGATCATTGTCACACCCCGCTGCCGATCGATCCTGGCATTCATAGATAGAATGGCGATCGATAACTTTACATCTAACTGAGTATCTGTCCGAAGTTTATTGACGGATTGATAGGGACGACTCAAAACTTGGGCAGCGATTGCATGGCCTGCAACCCAGAATAGTGCTGCAATCAAAGGCAAGGGAAGCCAAAACTCCCAACCTAAACGGTGAAGTAGCTGTAGAAAGCGAGAAGCAGCCATTGGGGGTGGTACCGATTTAAATAGTCCTTGGAGCACATGCAGTTATGAAGGGACTTGGCATTGGCAAGCCCATACCAAATCTGTCGTGTATTTCAAGCAAATGGGTATGTGAGAGTGTGCCCCTTTATCCTAGTAGACAACTGAATTCCTGAAGATCTCCCCTCTGACAGACGCTTTCCTCTAACTCAGTTCTCTATTCTGCGATGGTGGAGTGGCATTAGATCTATGCGAATTCTGCTGGTCGAAGACGATACCAATCAATTAGAACCGCTCCATGCGGCGCTTTCTCAAGCAGGACATATTGTAGATGGCGTAAGAGATGGAGCGATCGCACAGTGGATTCTCTCCCAGCGCGACTACGATTTACTGATTCTGGATTGGCTCCTGCCACAAGTGAGTGGGCTAAACCTTTGCAAACAGTATCGACACATGGGAAAAACGGCTCCAGTCCTTATTTTGACAGCAAAAGATGCCACGACTGATAAAATCAGTGGCTTAGATGCTGGCGCAGATGATTATCTGGTGAAACCAGCGGATGTATTTGAGTTGCTGGCAAGGGTGCGGGCATTGGGACGGAGATCGCCGCTCTGGAAAGGAGACAGGCTGCACGTTGACGATCTGATCCTCCATTTACCTACACTTACAGTGGAACGAGGTGAGCAAACCTTGCAACTCTCCACACGCGAATTTCAATTACTGGAGTATCTGATGCGCCATCCCCGGCAGGTGCTATCCCGTGACCAGATTGAACAAGCACTCTGGGAATGGGGGAGTGCCCCTGAAAGTAATGCCATTACGACGTTGGTTCGCCGTTTGCGCCAACGACTACAGGTTGTTGGGACATCTGACTGGCTAGAAACAGTCTATGGGATGGGATATCGTTTAAATCCAAATGTTTAATCGTAGCCGTCGTAATCTTGCCCGCTGGTTCACGCTGTTGATGGGTAGTATTTTGATCCTGTTCGCAGGCGTGCTTTATTACCAGCGAGCAGGCGACCGCCTGGAGGAAACCGATCGCTTACTCTATAAAAAAGCCCGCGTCATTGCTGCCAATATTGATTACGAATGGCGACAGGGTAAGGAGGAACTGGATCTGAGTAATGTGCCGATTTTAGGCGATTATTCTGCCCCCGCAGATAGTGATATTGCTTACCTGCGGTGGTATTCAAAAACAGGTAAACTCCAACAGTTTTATGGGGTGCAGCCTGCGGATCAAATTCATGCGATCGCCGCATTTGAAAGCATCCAGTCTTACCCGGTATGGTTGCGGCAATTAACACTTCCGGTTGACAGTGAAGGGCATACTATTGGGTATCTGCAAATTGCAATTCCTCTGACTGATGCCCAGGAGGCACTCAACGAGTTGTTAACCGTCATGGTCATCGCCGTACCCCTAACGCTGGGGGCAATCAGTCTAACTGGTTGGTTTTTGAGCGGATTGGCAATGCAACCCATTCAGACTTCATACCGCCAATTGCAACGCTTTACATCCGATGCCTCCCATGAACTGAGGGCACCCCTGGCGGCAATTCTCAGCAATGCCCAGGTTGGCTTGCTGAATCCAGCTTCGGATGGCAAACCCAAGCATATGCGACTGGAGAAGATTGCGGAAATTGCCAAGATCATGAATCAGATAGTTACGGATCTCCTGTTCTTAGCGCGTCAGTCAGGACGGTTAGACTGTAATTCAATCCAGTCGATTAACTTGAATGACTTGTTGAAAGATACCGTTGCATCTCTATCTTGCCAATGTTCTACCAAACATTTAAGTGTGGATTTACAGCTACCCAAAGAGGCTGTAGCAGCACAGGGCAATCCCGATTTATTGAAACAAGCGATTACCAACCTCCTGTCGAATGCCTGCAAGTACACCTTGGCTGAAGGCTGTATATGGGTACGTTTAGCAAGTCACCATCATCGCATCCTCATTCAAGTCGAAGATACCGGCATCGGGATTCCCAGGCAAGATCTGCCCTATATCTTCGATCGCTTCTACCGAGTTGACGAGGAACGAACGCGCACGAAAGGGGGAACGGGGTTGGGACTGGCGATCGCTCAACAAATTGTTGCAGCCCACGGTGGACACATCACAGTCAGTAGCCAGGTTGGCAAAGGTTCATTATTTCAAATCGAATTACCGCTTTTGTAACAGGTAAGTACTGTGTATATATCAATCAACCAAATCTGGCAATCAACCAAATCTGGTTGTAGGGGCGTTCGGCTGAATACCCAGTGTGGCAATCGGTGTGCCATTAGTTTGATGCCAGCCCTGTTTATTACGACAGTAGCAATGTCTTTAGCGTGTTGATTGAATTCAGGTTGCCAGAGTAATTTCGTAACTATAGCAAGTTAATTCAATTGTCACTTTTTAGTCACATTTGCTATTGACGCTAAATATATCACATAACTTATTCCTGCTATCTCTTAGGTTTTTGGCAATGAAGATAAAACATTTCAAACATCTCTTTTTTATCTATGGGCTGGTGAGTATTCTGTTCTTTTTAGATGGTTAATCAGCTTATGCAAAATCGTTGTCAGACTCGTCACAATCAACCGATGTCTAACAAATTACCGCTCCGATCGCCCCGGACTGGTCATTGGTTGCAGTCCAACTATCTAATGATTGTTTGTCCTTTTATAAAGTTCAGATTTGATCGTGACTCGATTTAAACTCGTTGCACAACAACCGCAAATAGCCGCTAACATGGCGGCTCCAAAACCTTCTCTCAAGCTGGTAGACGCGATCGCTCTTATCGTCGGGTTGGTCATCGGTGCAGGCATTTTTGAAACACCTGCGCTCGTCGCTAACAATCTTGAATCCGCCAGTGGTGTGATCGGAATTTGGCTATTGGGCGGCGTTGTGTCTCTTTTGGGCGCACTCTGCTATGCCGAACTCGCGACAACCTACCCCCATGTGGGAGGTAACTATTACTACCTGAAACGGGCATTTGGACAACCGATCGCCGTATTATTTGCCTGGGCACGTATGACGGTGATTCAAACTGGCTCGATTGCGTTGTTGGCGTTTGTCTTTGGTGACTATGCCTCTCAACTTTTTTCCCTGGGTGGATACTCGGCTTCCATTTATGCTGCACTTGCGATCGTTCTGCTTACTGCGCTCAACATTATTGGACTCCACCAGAGTAAGCGATTCCAAAATGGTCTAGCCATAGCATTAATGGTTGGGTTACTACTGGTTATCCTGATTGGACTTTCCGTGTCTCCGGCTGTCACCAGTCCCGTTGCACCATCGACTTCTCCGCCTTCCTGGGGGCTGGCATTGGTCTTTGTCCTATTGTCCTACGGGGGATGGAATGAAGCGGCGTATGTTTCGGCTGAAATCCACAACCCGCGTCGGAATATTGTGCGATCGCTATTGTGGAGCATTGGCATCATTACCGGGATTTACCTACTCATTAATCTGGCCTACCTGCAAGGGTTAGGCGTTGAACGAATGGCAGGCTCCCAGGCTGTGGCAGCCGATTTGCTGCGGCAACGGTTAGGTGAACCCGGAGCCATGTTTGTCAGTCTACTAGTCGTGATTGCAACGTTAGGATCGATCAACGCCACTATCTTTACAGGCGCACGTACCAATTTTGCTTTAGGACAGGATATCTCTCCCTTTCATTGGTTAGGGCGGTGGCAAGCCCATCCCAGTTCACCTACCGTAGCCTATTTACTGCAAGGTGCGATCGCCCTGACGCTGGTTGGGATGGGAACATTTACCCGTAAGGGCTTTGAAACCATGGTGGACTACACCGCACCCATCTTCTGGTTTTTCTTCCTGCTCAGTACATTGTCACTGATAATTTTACGGCTGCGAGAACCTTCCCAGCCACGCCCCTTTCAGGTGCCACTCTATCCATTCGTTCCCATCCTGTTCTGTGCCATTTGTAGCTATTTGCTCTACTCCAGTCTGGTCTACACCGGGATTGGTGCGATCGCCGGTGTCATCGTTGTTTTATTCGGCATTCCGTTTGTGCGACGGACTTCATAAGTAAATCTTTTTCGTAGGAGATAATCATTATGCAACTGAAATCAATCGTGCGATCGACCATTGCTGGTATTGGTATTGTCAGCTTAGGTATCACGGGTTGTACCCAGACTCGTAATTTTGAAGTCCGAGCGCAGGAACAAAACTCAACCGCGCAGGCTGCTCCCAATACTGGTACTCCAGCTCCGACTCGCGCCCCTGATGTTGTCTATATTCCAACCCCTGAGCCAGTTGTAGATGAGATGCTGCGAATTGCGAATGTGCAATCCAATGATATCGTTTATGACCTGGGTAGTGGTGATGGCCGGATTGTGATTACAGCCGCCAAAGAACGGGGCGCTCGTGGTATTGGCATTGACATTAATCCAGAGCGGATTCGCGAAGCAAATGAGAATGCTCAAAAAGCAGGGGTAACCGATCGGGTTGAGTTCCGGCAACAGGATTTGTTTGAAACCGACTTCAGCGATGCAACTGTTGTGACGCTTTACCTGTTGTCTGATCTGAATGTAAAATTGCGTCCTAAGTTACTCCGCGAACTCAAACCCGGAACGCGCATTGTTTCCCACGCCTTTGATATGGGTGAGTGGAAACCGGAAAAAGTAGTCAACGTGGATGGCAGAAGGGTCTACTACTGGGTTGTTCCTGAAAATCCACCGGCTAATTTGCTGTAGTTGGTGGTAGGAGCGATCGCAACCCAGCAGCAGCTTTAACTGCTGGTTCTTGCAGGCAACGCGCTGACAAAATCTGTGTTTGGCCTAGAAACTCTAGCAATCGTACTGCTAGAGTTATTTTAATGGCGCTCTTAATTCAGTCAAGCAGCATGAAACTCTGTTTGTTCATGGTGCAATTCTTCTCGCACCCGCTTATCCAATTCGTCTGACACTAACAACACGCACCGTTGGCATTTCAGGTTGTGCTTACCAGGTAATATCTCTGGGTAGAATAGTTTTAAGTATCCAATAGTTAGTATCCAATAGTTAGATAAATCAGATCAGAATTTCAACCAGGAATCATCTTCTCATCATTAGGATGTAAGTAATAATAGACTATTTTTCCTATTGATCAATAACATAATTCTAAATGACTAAAAGTATTTTAACTAGATTGATGCGGATATAGAAAAAACATCCACTGGCGCAATTCTTCAATGTGATATTGCAAATACTCAGTCATTCCGTGGATAAGCGACTACAACTTCCATTTCGTCACTATCCCACTTCATCTAGTCAGACGGTCGATGAAGCAATCTAACAATCTCTTAGAAATATCCCTCCCAAACTTTAACAGTAACCAAACCGAGAATTAACCCTATCTTTACCCATACACCTGGCTAGGCGTGAGACGCTTATTTTCGTTTGATTATGTATAAAAGCAAAGAACGCCTTTAGTTCAGGCGCGGGAGGTTTGATGTCGTATAGCGACCCTAAATAGAGAATGAAGTTTGCAAGCATACCTGAATAGGCTGCTATCTCAGGTGATTCAAGCTACTTGACTGATGTCCAAACCTTCGTCTTTGCTCAAATCTTCATCCACGACAACGCATATCCCCCTTAAATTAGATTAGCTATATGACGCTATTTCGGCTTGCACGATTCCCTTGGGAACTTACTGGTCTAAGTTCAGGGATTGCTCTGGTAACAGGGATAATGCTGGTAATGGTGGGCAGAATTCTCCCGGCATTTGCAGACACCCACTCCATGTTTTTAGAACTCTCTGTTCCCCGGCAGGCTAGCTACAACAGCTTGGTGAAACAGGCTGAATTTCTAGCCAGTCAGGCAATTACGAATTACTTTAGTAACAATCCCGGAATGTCTGCGGTGCAGGTGACGGTTCTTGGCGATCGCAATGGGAATCTGGCACCACTTCTAACCGCAACCGTTTCGCGTGCCCAATGGCAAAAGCAAGCCAGTATTAGTGTTTGGGCACAGTACTACACAGCACAAGCAGTACTTCAACGCCAGGGTGGCGGGAACTCGCCTGATACTCCTGGTGTTCCTGGTACTTCTGGTGTTCCTGATACTCCTGGTGTTCCTGGTACTTCTGGTACTCCAGTGGCCATCTTCCTGAATAGTGAAGCGGACGTGGATAGAGCCTTCGACGAAGGTCGTTTAACTGGTGAACTAGCTCAGGAGTATTTGAGCAAATTGGATTAGTTTTGGCTGATTAGATTTGACCGAACCTCACTTAACGAACTTTGTCTCAGACTACGACGGAGCAAAAAAATGAAATTGATCCATGATGAAGGGAGCAGTAATCGCTCCGGCAATCGTCCGTTTGCAGATATTTTACGGGCGAGCCTATCTCGACGGAATCTTCTGGCTCGGACTGCTGCCCTCTCTGCCACTGGCTTTCTGGCTTCCCTAGCTGGAAGTAAAGCGACCAATTCTGGGATTGCTGCGACTATTTCAGGCGTTGGTGCCAGTAAGTTACCCGGTGATGCGATCGCCCATAGAAATCGCAGTTTAGTCAACTTTCCAATTTTGCCTGTTGCTCAAGGTTCTGGGCCGTTGCCCAACATTTCTTCAGCTTACCAGTTTGAGGTCTTGATTCCTTGGGGAACTCCGTTAAAGCCAGGAGTTGCCGAATACAAAGGAAATCCCAATAGCCGTCCCAGCCCCGCCGATCAAACCAAGATGGTGGGAATTGGTCATGACGGCATGTGGTTCTTTCCTTATAAAGACAGCAATCGTCATGGCGTACTGGCAATCAACCACGAGTATGGTACGAATCCCCATATCATGGGCAAGGCTCAGCCAACCGCTCTAGACGATGTGCGTCTCGCTCAACATGCTCACGGCGTATCGGTCATTGAGATTAAGAAAAAGGGTAACACCTGGAAACCAGTCATTGACAGCCGCAAGAACCGTCGCATCCATGTCAACACCCCTGTTACCTTTAGTGGCCCTGCTGCTAAGAGCGATTTGCTGAAAACACCGGGCGGTTTTGCCCCCCGTGGCACCTTAAACAACTGCGCCAATGGCTACACCCCTTGGGATACTTACCTCACCTGTGAAGAAAACTTCAATGGTTATTTTGGTGTACCCACAGGTCGAAGCTTTACTGCAACGACTGAACAGAACCGTTATGGATTCACCGCCGGTGGGTTTGGCTATGGCTGGCACAACTTTGATCCTCGCTTTGATCTATCCAACCCTGACTACAAAAACGAAGAGAATCGCTTTGGCTGGGTCGTTGAGATTGATCCCATGAATCCAACCAAAACTCCCATTAAGCGCACTGCACTCGGACGATTCAAGCACGAAGGGGCGGAAGTGGTCGTTGGCCGAGGTGGGCGCATTGTGGTTTACATGGGCGATGACGAGCGCTTTGAGTACATCTACAAATTTGTTTCCGATGGCAACTGGCGTTCTATGCGAGCCCGTGGCATCAGTCCCTTAGATCAGGGCAAACTCTATGTGGCCAAGTTCAACGCAGACAATACCGGCAATTGGATTGAACTCACGATCAATAATCCCGTGTTAGCGGCGAAATTCAAGAACCAGGCCGAAGTTTTGACCTATGCGCGGATTGCCGGAGATTTAGTGGGGGCAACCCCAATGGATCGCCCAGAATGGATTGCGATCGCAGCTAACAACGATGTTTACTGCACTCTCACCAACAATACTCAACGTGGTACATCTGGCAGACCCGGTGCGGATGCTGCCAACCCACAGGCTCCCAACCCGGACGGTCACATCATCCGTTGGCGCGATAGTGATCACCATGTTGGTACTACCTTTACGTGGGATATCTTCGTTCTGGCTTCATCAACCCATGGCAGTAGCGATGAAAGAACCTTTAGCAGCCCAGATGGGCTTTGGGCTGATCCCTATGGTCGGCTATTCATCGAAACCGATGGTGCACAAAAGAAAGGCTTGAATGATCAACTTCTGGTTGCTGATACTAATACCGGCGAAATTCGCCGCCTACTCAGTGGTGTGACTGGTTGCGAAGTCACCGGTATTACCATCACACCTGACCAGCGCACGATGTTTGTCAATATCCAACATCCCGGTGATGGGAATCCGCAGTTAACTAACTTCCCAGCAGCGATCGATGGAGTGACGATTCCGCGTGATTGCACGCTGGTAATTACCAAGAAAGATGGCGGTATCATCGGTTCCTAACGCGCTGGCAGGAAATAGAGCTGGACAGATATCTGTCTGACTCGACCATCTACACCATTGACCGATGACTGACTAACTGAAGGTGCTGTGCTTGTGTCTAAGAAGGCAGAAGCACAGCACCTTTTACTGCATCAAGACAACCTTGTTAGCCCGGCGATCGCCCAACATCAGCATTGGAACCGCGCTACGGGATGGTCACTTCTACATCCCCATCCCATCCCACCAATCAACCCAGGCAACCAGGGGGGGAATAATGTCAACCGCAAAGGAGCGGTTTATACTGAGTGCCAGTAGTAGCATGAATCTTCTCAGGCTTGCCAGTTGGGCCGTTGGGTCAACTCCTGCCCCACAATCACCCACCGCTCCTGCCAAAACGGCGCGCTTGCATCGGTTGAAACCCGGTTTCGCCAGGTTAACATGAAACCACTAGCAATTTTTTGTCCCCAAGTTTTTCACAATTATCCTTTACTCTCTAAGTAGTGCTGGTAAAAATTTTTAACCGCTTGTTACTTTGGGTACGGAGGAGACAGGGCTGAAACCCCATTTAGGGCTGAAAACTCATTTAAAACGAATCGGCATGTCAGCACCGTTTAAATACCATTGTTTAAACTACTGACTGTGTAAGAAGGGTTAAAAGATGAAGGGATTCTAAGCATTAGCAGCGCTATGGGCTGGCGCTTCTGCTGCATACGCGTTTGGCTTTTGTCGACATTATTTATAAACGCTTTCTTCAAGCTAGACATTCAAGAAGGTGAAATTTTGAGCAGCTTGGCATTTGGGTGAAAAGGATGCGATCAATATTGGGGGGTTGGCCGAATACTAAACCCGTACCGAAGAAGCATGGGAGTAATGTTTTAGATTTGCGTTTCGGTTTTGCTCAATCCACAATCAATCGTTGGTTGAGTGGGTCGAAACTCATATTTCAAATCCATTACCAGAATGGGATGTCATTGACTTTGTGTTTCTTAGAGTGATTTGTTGAGAATTAAAAATTTTGCCCGTAAAAGGTGTTTGCATCTGTACCCAACGCGAGACCAGTTATGATGAATTATGGAAACAATATCTCTAAGGTAGTACAAGGTCTTTCTACCAGCCAATTAACCGCTCAATTTCACATCGCGGCTAAATCTCACTTCAGCGGCAAGTTAGATTTTTCAGCTACGGATGGCAGACAGTGGAGCCTTTACTTTCGGCTGGGTCGTTTAATTTGGACGGCAGGCAGTGACCATCGCTTTCGTCGCTGGTATCGCCTACTAAAACAGTTTTGTCCAACGATTCAGCCCGCATCCCTTCATCTGCGGGAGAAGGATTTCCCATTTTATTGGGAGTATCTGGTGCTATCGGTTTTATTTAAACGTCAGCATATTCGCCGGGAACAGGCGATCGCCCTGATTCAGGCGCTTGCTTGCGAGGTTTTATTTGATTTGCTTTATGCCGGTGAGCAGGTTACTGCAAGTGACTGGGTGTATGAAAAGCAGGAAGAGTTTAGCGACCCGATCGCACCATTCAACGCCGAGCAACTGCTGCTTCAGGTACAGCGAGACCTAAACGACTGGTATAACGCTGGCCTAGTTCACTATTCACCCAATGCGGTACCTGTGATTAAACGTCCGGATGAGTTGAAACACTGTGTCTCGGCCAGAACCTATCAAACCCTGGAAACCCTGATGAATGGCGATACCACTCTGCGGGATTTAGCCATAGCGACGGGGCAGGAGTTAATCAACCTGACCCGCGTTTTAGTTCCCCATTTTCAACGCGATTTGATTGGGCTAAACCAGGTACCCGATCTTCCACCGCCCGGTAACGCTGGTAGCCAGGGAACATCCAGCATTAGCACCCATCCCAAGGCCCCTCTGATTGTTTGCATTGACGATAGCCCCCAGGTTTGTCAGTCGATGGAACACATTATGCAGTCTGCTGGCTATCGCTATCTCAGCATTGAGGATTCGGTGCATGCGTTGCCACTACTGCTGGAAAAGAAGCCCAGTTTGATTTTCCTGGATCTCGTCATGCCGATCGCCAGTGGCTATGAAATTTGTGCCCAGATTCGCCGGATTTCCCTATTCAAAACGATTCCCATTGTGATTTTGACCGGGAAAGACGGGATTATTGACCGGGTACGAGCTAAGGTTGTTGGTGCTTCTGACTTCCTGGCAAAACCAGTGGATGCGGCAAAAGTGTTGGAAATCGTCCGGCAATATCTACCCCAGTCCCCATCTATTAGTGCGCCGCCCAATGAGCGTACTGCCGTGAATTCCCCGAACAACGATAGCTACAGCATGGGCGAAACCACAGCCCTGCTGATTCACCAGAGTATGCGTAACATCTCTGCGCCTCTTTAATTTGTCCCGTTCAATGACCCTATCATCCATTCATCAGCATCTAACCCTATGAATACTGTTCTACTGATTGAAGATAGTTTAACCGAAGCCGAAATGTTGACCCGCTACCTCCAGCAGGCTGGTCTTCTGGTCATCAGTGCCAAGAGCAGCGAGGAAGCACAAACCCATTTGAATGGACAAAAGCCTGATCTGATTGTGCTGGATGTGATTCTACCAGGACAGAGCGGCTTTGAACTTTGTCGGGAATTGAAGACCAACCAGAATACTAAACAGATTCCAATTGTCATGTGTTCGACCAAAAACACGGACGTGGACAAGATGTGGGGCAATATGCTGGGCGCAGATGCTTACTTGCCCAAGCCAGTGAATCAGACCGAGTTTTTGCAAACCGTCTGCCGCCTGATGGGGAAAGCGGCATGACCCGATCGCCCCTCTCTGGCGATCACACGAGCCAGAATCACACCCATCTACTGCAATTAGCGTATCAGGGAGATGGGGAGGCGATCGCCACCTTAATGAATCGCCACCTCATCCGGCAGAACATCACTGCGACCGTAACCTGGGAAGGAAATCGGCTCCATGTTCTGCTGGAAGCAGCGCAGATCCCGGATCCCGACCCCCTCGTCTCCGTCATCCACCGCACCATTCTGAAACTGCCAGTTCCAACCCTGAAAGAGTTAAAGGTTAGTTGCCAGCAGCCAGGTAGCCAGGAAATTGCCTGGAGCCATGCACAGTCGCTTACCCCCAACCTTGCTGCTGATACCGACCTGTTACAACAGGCCCCTGAGCTTCCCCAACAACCTGTTGTGGCACCAATCTCAGTGGAGGATTGGCTGAGTCAGAAGGCGCAGGTATCCCTGGCAGCACTGATCCAACCAGTCTCCGAGGTGAACGAGGTTGAGGTAGCAGCACGATTTCTCCGGTTTTCTTTCAGTTCCTCCGAAACAGCACTGCTCGCCTTAAGCAACATTCGGCAGGTGTTGCAGGTGCAGCCCCAGAACCTGTTGAAAGTACCGGATATGCCAGGGTTTGTCGTTGGTATCTGTAACTTTCATGGCGAAATGCTATGGATGGTTGATCTGGGCCTGCAACTTGGCTTCCAGGGCAGCACAAGCGAGTGGGGGAATCGGCGATCGCAACTGCAAGGGTTTGTTGGCTCCCCCCATCATGGAATGGCGATCGTGATTCAATTTCAGGGGAAGTCCCTTGGACTGATTGTGCCCCAGGTAATTGATATTGAAAGCCACGATCCGGCTCAGCTACAGCCACCAACAGCGGATCTGTTCCCAGCCACCCTCCTGCCGTTTATTCAGGGCTATTTAGTGCGTTCTAGCAGTCCTGTTCTGGATGCTAATACCTTGATTGGCGATCGACGTTTACAGGTTCATGCGGCCTAGTAAATTGAGGCATCAGTCTGGATACCTCTTGCTGCTTTAGTCATTTATTGTTTGTCATTTGTCGTTTGTCATTTGTCATTTGGTATTAGCATCTGGATTGCTGCTGAGAAGTCCTATCCCACCATTTCTGCTGCAACTAGATGACTCCACAGCCCCCTGGGTTATCTCGCTTAACCACATCAATCAAACCAACCATCCTATAGCGATCCTATTTGGATTGTGAAAGCACTTTCCCAATAGGTGGAAGACTTTCACAACTCTCCCTGTTCACCAACAAGTTGGAACGGCTATATGGTTCGAAAGGTGTGCGGTTTTATGCCATCCATCCCACCCTATCTCCCTCAGAGGTTAAAACCCGTGACCCATTCTCCCTCCAATCAAGATTTGTTTGCGCTCTTCGAGAATCCGTTGGAAGATCCTTCCTTGCTAGACAGTCACTACGCTGCCACTGCCACGCTTATGCCCATGCAAAACTATGATCGCAATGAGTATGGGAATGGACAGTATCGCCAAAATGTTCCCTCAACCAATGGCAATGGTGGCATGGGAAATGGGGGTGGCAATCGAGCGATCGCCTTTGAAAACGGTAATCACTCCAGCCAGGCCAACGGTTCCAGCGATTTCAGCCAGACCGAAAAAGCAGCCGTACAAAAGGCGGTAGTAGCGATCCAGACGATTGGTAAAGAGGTAAAGAAAACCCAATCCGCAATTAAAACCGAGTTGACGCGGACGGGAACGACCCAGAACCCGGTGATTGCCGAGAATCTCGGTAAACTCGATCAACTGCCCCCCCTCCTGAACCGCCTGGAACAGTTTGTGCAACAGCAGTTTCAGGGACAGTTGACACCAACTTTGCAGCAACAAATTGCAGCTAATCGCGAATGGTTGGGGGCGATCGCCCAGCAAATGCAGCAGGCGGAAACCCAGGACAGCCTGTTTAACATGATCGTTGGTGAAGTTCGCAATCAACTCCAGGGCGATCGGGTGATTGTCTTCAACTTCGATACGGAAAACAAAGGCACCGTACTGGCAGAATCGATCGCGTCCGGTTGGACTCCTATGCAGGGCGAAGTCCTCCCCGCGATTCTGTTCGGTGCGGAAAATGCCCGCGAATACAAACGACGGCAGGTCGTCACCCTATACAATCAAAACTCAGAGCGGGTCTTTGCTTACCAGCGCCAACTGCTCGATCGGTTTCAATTGGTAGCCAGTCTGGCAATTCCACTGGTGATCAACGAACGGGTTCAGGGTTTGCTAATTGTCCAACAATGTCAACAACCCCGCCTCTGGCAGGAGCCGGAAATTTATGTGCTGACGGACATTGCTGCCAAATTATCCCTCGCCTTACAATTCGTGCAGTTCAAAGGGCAACTGAGACAGGTTGCGGCACGGGAACAGGCGATCGGTAAAGTGATCCAAAAAATTCGTAGTACGGTTGATGTCGATGCCATTTTCAAAGTCACGACCCAGGAAGTCAGCCGTCTGCTGAATGTGGAACGGGTAACCATTTACAAGTTTCGTCCCGACTTTTTTGGCGACTTCATTGAGGAAACCATTGCTGGTAACTATCCCCGTCTGGTTGGCAGTGGGTGGGAAGATCCCTACCTGAGCGAACATCGCGGTGGTCGCTTCCGCAATAACGTGCCACTGGTAGTCGAAGATGTGCGGGTAGGTGAGTTGCTGTGGGAAGGCGGACGGTTAAACGACCAGGCACCCCGCAAGCCCATGACCGATTGCCACATTGAGGCACTGGAATACTACCAGGTGCGGGCCTGTGCCGTAGTTGCCATCTTCCAGGGACAGGAGTTGTGGGGCTTGCTCTCAGCCTTCCAGAACACTGGACCTCGCCAATGGGAAGAAGCCGATGTGCAGCTATTGATGCAAATCGCTAACCAACTTGGTATTGCCCTGCAACAGGCTGAATTCGTCGCCCAGGTGGAAGCCAAGGAACAGCAACTGGAAAAATCCGTTGCCCGCGAAAAGGCCGTTGATCGCGTGATTCAGAAAATTCGCAGCACGTCTGATCTGCAATCCGTGTTTAAGCTCACCACCCAGGAAGTTAGCCGTCTGCTAAATGTGGAACGGGTAACCATTTACAAGTTTCGTTCTGATTTCTTTGGCGACTTCATTGAGGAAACCATTGCTGGTAACTATCCCCGCCTGGTTGGCAGTGGTTGGGAAGATCCCTACTTGAGTGAGCATCGCGGTGGTCGCTTCCGCAACAACGAACCCTTAGTTGTCGATGATGTGCATGTGGGTGAAACCTACTGGTCGGGAGGACGCATGTATCCTGACATGCCCCGTAAACCCATGACCGATTGCCACATTGAAGCACTGGAATACTATCAGGTTGAAGCCTGTGCTGTGGTCGCGATCTTCCAGGGAAACCAACTCTGGGGTTTACTCTCCGCTTTCCAGAACACGGGTCCCCGCCAGTGGGAGGAGGCCGATGTGCAAGTGCTGATGCGAATTGCCAACCAGTTGGGCTTTGCTTTGCAGCAGGCAGAATCGGTGGATGAAGCCCAGACCAGGGCCCTGCAACTCCAGAAAGGGATTGACCGGGAACAGGCCCTGGCTCGTGTGGTCAACCGGATTCGGAATACCCTGGACATTGACACCATCTTTAAGGCGGCGACGCAGGAAGTTCGGAGTCTGCTGAATGTGGAACGGGTGACGATCTACAAATTCCGGCCCGATTTCTTTGGTGATTTTATCGCCGAGTCGGTCACGGGCGGCTACCCCAGCCTCACGGGAAGTGGTTGGGAAGATCCCTACATCAGTGAACATCAGGGTGGCAGATTCCGCCAGAATAATCCGCTGGTGGTCAATGACATCCATGCCGGTGAGCTTCTTTGGGAAGGTGGACGGTTGAATCTCCAGGCTCCCCCGAAACCAATGACGGATTGCCATGTGGAAGCCCTGGAATACTATCAGGTACAAGCCTGCGCCGTTGTCTCAATTTTCCAGGGCACCAAACTCTGGGGCTTGCTTTCCGCGTTCCAAAACACAACTACTCGTGTCTGGGAGGATGCAGAGGTTAACCTGCTGATGCAGGTCGCGACCCAGGTTGGCATTGGGATTCAACAGGCAGAATACGCCAGTGAACTGCAGGTGCGATCGCAGCAACTGACAGAAGCCCTGTCTCGTGAGAAAGCTTCGAAGGAATTGCTGCAACAACGGGCGGTACAACTCCTCATGGCAGTACGTCCGGCCCTGGAAGGGGATCTGACCGTGCGGGCACCGCTGACGGAAGATGAAGTGGGGACGATCGCCGATGCCTACAACAACACCCTGCAAGCTCTGCGCAAAATTGTGGTGCAGGTGCAGGATGCAGCGATGCGCGTCAGCGAAACCTCCCAAAATAATAGTAGCGAGATCACCAAGCTGATTCAGGGTGCCCAAACCGAGTCGCAGCAGATGACAGCGGCGCTCGCCCAGATCCGGGCAATGGTAGATGGCACCCAGGCTGTTGCCAGCAGTGCGCAACAGGTAGAAATCGCGGTGCAACAGGCAAACCAGACGGTACAACAGGGCGATGCCGCCATGAACCTCACGGTTGAAGGGATCCAGACGATTCGGCAAACGGTGTCAGAAACCAGTCGAAAAATTAAACAACTGAGCGAATCCTCTCAGAAGATCTCTAAGGTAGTGAACCTGATTTCGGGCTTTACAACCCAGACTCAACTGCTGGCCCTGAATGCGGCGATCGAAGCAACCCGTGCCGGTGAAGCAGGACGTGGCTTTGCCGTCGTAGCCGATGAAGTGCGTTCCCTGGCCCGCCAATCGGCGGAAGCCACAACCGAGATTGAAAAACTCGTTCAGGAAATTCAGGCAGAAACCAGCATGGTTT
>CAZGDE010000066.1:0-22234 GCA_964524315.1 uncultured bacterium | reverse complement strand
GTTCTAAAGACTACTATCGACCCGTTCGAATGCATGTGCGACGTTCTGGGATCATGCTTACTGCTCCTACTTCGCAAACAGCCTCTCTAGAGATGTTAGCAGACTGGAGTCTTGAATCAATAAATTTGCGAGACAAGAGAACAGGCAGATCGGCTTTAAGCCAGGGAGTTACTAGTTTCGTACCCATTCATATCGAAGCTCCACAGCGCACGTGTTTACGATTAGAGGGTACTGGCTTTGTCGAGATCCGCGATCGCCCTGACCTACAATCGCTTGGTACTGGCTTAATTCTCCAGGTTTGGGTGAATCCGGCGCTTGGGCAGAGTTTCCCAACAATTATTGGTAACAACTTTGAGCAAGGTTTTTGGTTAGGATTGGAAACACGGACTTACCGCTTCCGCCTTTGGTTAAATACCTCTCTCTTCCAGTCTAATCAGGGAATTCCGGCTGGTCAATGGTCGCACGCTACGGTTAGCTATGACGGCAACAATGTCCGGTTTTACATTAATGGTCGGTTAGACAGCACCTATCCAGCGAGGTTAGGAACTGTACAAGCAAATCCATTGGGGACTCTCTGTATTGGGGCTGACTCCGGCTCTCGCCCCAATGCACTCAATCTACTCAAATATCCCTTCAAGGGACATCTGGCGGATGTACGGATTTGGAGGCGAATAGCATCTACCAGTCCTGCGTCTTCTGGAATTCTAGCACCTGTTGTTTATCAGCATCATGACTTGGTCAGTGCTTGGGAACTGGATGGTAATCTGAAAAACTCTAAGACTAATGAATTGGCTCGTTACCAGGGAACCGCCAGTAAGCCATTTCCGACCTTTGTCACGGCTTATCAATCTGAAGATCCAGATCGTCAGGTATTGGCACTATTTGGCAACGACTTTGTTGAAATCCTTGAGCATCCTGAAATTCAAACCCTGGGAATGGAGTTTACTCTACAAATATTGGCGGCTCCTGCACCGAATCAAGCTTCAGCAACGTTAATTGGAAACAACGCAGCACAAAGCTTTTGGCTGGGATTAACTCGTGTAGCATCTGGAAACTACCAGGTTACACTACGGCTCAATGGCTCAACCTACTCCTCAAATAGCGAATTACCTGCCAGCCGCTGGTCAAGAATAACCGTGAGCTATGATAGCGAGACGGTCAGGTTTTATATGAACGGCAGTTTGGATCGTCCTCAACCAGCGCGATTAGGTTCTGTCCGTTCTAATCCCTTGAATGTTGTCTGTATTGGAGCAGATGCAGGCTCCCACCCTGGAGCACTGAATACTCCGTTTAGCGGTGGTTTGGCAGAAATTCGGATCTGGCGACGGGCACTGACACCAGAACAAATAAATCTATTGTTGAGCAAGATTCCACCTTCTGCTCAATTCATCGATCGCTGGTTACCTGATGGAAATCAATCCTATCAAATTCAAGGTATTGATCTATTTGGGCGTGTGAGTGGCTGGAGTGCAGCAAGAACAATCCGTGTAGATGATAGAACCGCGCCACCACCTCCGATTAATGTACACGCTAGATATGTACCCTGGATCGGTTCAATTACCAATACCCGAGGCATTGATTCTTCCCCAGAACAAGCGGTGCTTGAAGGCGACCTGGAATTACAAACGACACTATCTATTCCTTTGCCAAATCCACCCGATACACGACCAGCTCTCACCGATGTTCTAGAATCTCTCATCGGCTATGACGTACTAATTACTCAAGAAATACGCGGAAAATTTTACAGCCAATCCTTTGAAATTACTCGTGTTAGTTTGCGTAATGACAGGCAACTAACCGTTCAGGTGCAGCGATCGCCCTTTTCCCAACTTACTCCTCAACCAGGAGATCCAGTCACTCTGAACTTTGATTTGCAACTGGAAGTGACCTGGGTGTGGACGGGTTGGCAACGCTTACACGCACAACGGGCACAGGAATTTCGCCTTTATTTGCAAAGAGGACCTGTGAATACGCTGATGGGCAAACTCATGTCTGTCGTTCGGGATGGCAGTACCTTTACGGTGACAACGGACACTGCTTTCTCCGGTGCAGCAAATGCCCTGGCAAGTCTCTGGTGTCAGATTGGTCAGTCCCAGTACAAGGTAATCGGCAATACGACTGGTAGCAACATTACGCTTCGCCTGGAATACAAAGCAATGCCAGTCGTTGCTCCCAGTGAAAGCGCAGAATTCAGGGTCAATTTGCCATCTGAAGCGCCATTGGGGAGAGATTATCGACAAGCCTCAGCGTGGAATGAACGTCGATTAACAATTCCTGTTCGGAATTTACCTGACGAGCGACCCATTAGCTGGTCAGCTAGCCGGGCTGAACCTGTTTCTGATAACGAGTATGGAGCGTTACGGGAACAGGTGCTGTGGTTATCTGAGCTTCCGTCATCTTCATCAACGGTAAGAGTCAATGATTTATATCGGGTTATTGTTCCAACTACTTCGGTTCCAACATCGTTGCAGCAAACTCAGATTGAGGATTATGTACCAGGAGCATTAATTGCTCGGATGCCTGCTCCTGATTTAACACCTCCTTTCAGTTGGCAACTTTTCAATGTAGTTTGGCAAACCTGGAATCCATCAAGTGGATTGCTTCTTTATATTCGCTATGAGGAACCAGAAGTTCGTGGCAGAGAGCCCCGTGTAGATATACAGCAGGCGATTAACTTCACTGCACTAACCTACTACCCTGGACAACGCTATCAAACGTTTTTGGATGTGCCGACAGCTTTTGGGGTGGGACAAGCAACGGTGGAATGGTTAGTTGGACTAACGACGGCAGACAATAAAGGCAATGAAAGTGGAATTTCACAACCCGTGACGGTTGTGGCAGTAAACCGGAAACGACCTCCCCTTCCACCCACCCCTAAAATTGAGCGAATTTACCCAGCAGATTATTACGGTAAATCCAGGGTAGACATGTCCTGGAACCTTGTAGGAGCAGATATAACCTACCACATTTACCGGGCAGTAGATTCAGCGATCTTTACTCGTGACATGGAGCAACGACGATCGCGCTCTGGGTTCTACAGTTCAAACAAAATGCCCGATGTGAATCAGGTGTTGGCAGATGATCCAGATTTTGAGGACTGGTTACGTGCCCGTTTTCCAAGCTGGTTGACTAATTGGCGTACTCAGCTATTTGTTTCACCTAAGCCGTCTGCAAATGAACCTCTAGATGAAGCTGAAAAAGCAATTTGGCAACGCGATCGCACTGCTTGGGAACAAGCAACTCCAGTATGGCGTGCCTGGTATGAACGATTTTATCCGGCACTGACAAAGTCACAGGTTCAAGAACTGGCTGGTCGAGAAGGCAATGAATCAGCGTTTGCTTTGGTGAATGACTGTCCAGTGAAGGGGGAAGAACAGACAGGAGTGAGGATGGTCGATGGGAGATCGGAGCCCTACACCTATCGCTATCAAGATGCCGTGGATGGGTTTGCACGGAATCGTTACTTGTATCGCTTGCGATCGCAGACTCCTGCTTTGCAACAAAGTATTGGCTGGGGAGCAGTCAGTGAACCTGAAGCACCACCTAAAGTAAAGCCTCCTCGTGCGCCTGTGTTTACGAAGGTGGAGGCGGGCGATCAAACCCTTACGTTGAATTGGGCATTGAACCGCGAACCTGATTTGAAGGAGTATCGGCTGTATCGATCTCAAACGCCAGAGGAGTTGGAAGATTTACGTTGGTGGAGCGATGAACCTGATCCACGGCTAATTGCAACGATTCCAGATCCGCGATTAAAAGTCAGGAATAATCAACTGCAATTACCTGAAGATTGGAATTTTGAACAAGTTTTAGGAGTTTACCAAGTTGATGAGTTTGACTACGGGCAGCCATCGCCAGAAATTCAAACCAATGCTTTGAATTATTATATTTCTCTGTTAATGGCTAGAACACTTCAATTACGGCATATTGCGGATGGGACTGCGATCGTTGTGGTTTATCGAGATCGCAGTAATAAAATCAGGGTAAGCGATCGCCAAAGGAATACGCCCCCTTATGCCGATCAAGGATTACTCGATTTCCACGATTATTACTACCGTCTGATAACTACAGATCACGCAGGAAATCGATCTGAAGGTTCAAGAACGTTAGCAGGACGGAGCTACTCAATCACTGTTGTTCCTGATATAACCTGGATACAAGCGCGCTGGCAGAAAATTGACCCATCCCAGGTTTCTCATGAATGGTTAGAGGAAATTTCTGTTTATCAACCTGCCATTCTAATAGCAGGGGAAGTAGCAACCTCTGGTATTCGTTTGCTGATTCAACGACGAACCACAACCAGCAATGTATGGAAATCAATTTCCGAATGGCTAACGGTAGAAACCAGTGGCGAGCGAGTCTGGCAATTCCTCGATCAAACCGTTGATGAAGTATCTACCTATATCTATCGAATTCGTGTTGTCACCGATACCAGGGATGAGTACTACTTTGATGTGCCTTTAATTGAAAGGAGAAACTAACCGTGCCTACATTTAACTTGGTCGATGATGTAGAGGCAGATGGATTTGATTTTCCTGTTTCTATTCCTATTAATGCTGATGAAGCTAGTAATGTAAATGCCTATCAACTGAGTTTAGAAGGAGGGCAATTAGATTCTAAAAAACTTGTCATCTCCTACGAAAATTCGTTTCATGTCACTGCAATGCTTCCAGGAGTGCTGATTGCTCAAGGTTCAATGTTGCGCCTGGATACTACGGTCTTTTATCAATTAGCACCGATCGCAAGTGACCAAAGCAGTTGGTTTCGTCAATGGATAGATGCAGGGTGCATTCCACTGACAATCCTATATGAAGGACTCGTGCCGTCATCATCTTTACGGGCAGAACTAGTGGATGGAATAGAGGTGTCTGCTGATACGGTCATTGGCGAAACATTGTCAAATACAGTCAAAATCAGTGTTAACTATGGTTCAACATCGCTTGGAACAATTCGTTCCATGCATCCAGTCGAATTACTGAGTTTACTGTTCTGGAAAGAAAACTGCGATACTCTATTTCGTCGAGACTCTGCTGATTCTTACACACATCCACTGTTACAGCGCTTAAATCAAAGCATCGCAGATGGTTCAACGGGGTCTGCTGCCTCGTCTAACTGGCTTGGGCTAAGACCCCCGCTTCGGACATATAAACGTCTGGAATGGGAAGCCCGTCAAACTCATATTTATCATCACTGGAACTGGCAGAGATTGCCAACAGAACCACAAGAACGCGAAGAAGCGCTTCGTGACCACCCAGAACATGGAGACCTAACAGATATCCTACGCAATCCGATGGCGTTTGATGGGTATGAACGTACAACCAGTAAGTGCAACATATTTATTGGTGATATTGCTTTTCGCGCAGGTTTTAGAACAACAACGGGACAATCTTCCAGGAATTCAGCCAGACCTCTTACCTATGTTGGGGTACCTCCCTTAGCTACTGTTCGAGGACAGGGAGAGCGATCGTATGCTCAATTTGCAAGACGAGAAGTTTCCTGGCAGGGTCGGCGCTATCAGCGAACCAGCCCATTCGGTATTGTTCGTACCGTTACCGATAGCGATCGAGAAACGATTACGAATGAAATTCAACAGAAAGGGCATATCCTGTATTACGCTCGTAAAGGGTGCTGTCAGCATAGAGTACAGCGAGATAATCTTGACTCAATGGCAGGACAATATTGTCCTGGTACTCGTACAAGCGGAGGTAGAGAACAAGATACAGATACACACCAATATAAAATTGGTCATGTTTTTCTCATGTCTACGTTTGGTGGTATAGCAATACGCTCTGACGGACAAGCCCAGCTGCGATCGGGAACATCAGGTTTGGATCAGCACTGCCGTATGGTTGATAATATGCCAAACGCTGAGCTACATGGAATTGCACTAACTGGGAGTGCTGCTGTAGGTGAACGAGCGTTTGTTGAACTGTTGCCGGGGGGCGATCCGACAGAACAGTGGGGAGTTCTTAACTTAAACTGTCTGACCGAGGTGACAGACTCATGAGCGATCAACATAGCTCCTTAGGGCAGGTTTTTGGTTCAACATTACGGGAAGTTCTCCAATTTGCAGAGGGAACACTTGATCAAATCGAAATCTTAGAGACACGAGTTGAAACGATTGAGGAGATTATTTCTGGCAGTGAAGTGAGTCAGGATTTCTCATATTTTGATGAAGACACAGGAGAAGAAATTTCCTCACCGTACATCACAGCAGACTACAGGCGACTGACCCGTATCGTTTTTGATATTACTAATGCTAGTCCAATTGACTTCTGTTTGCCAGGTCTTGATGGCATCGCATTTATCATTGCAGCAACAGGTTCCGATCGGTTTGGCTTTGCAATAGAAGTGCCAGACAATGGCGATTCAGCAATTGTTCTGGGAGCAAGCTTGGCGATTCGTTTTGATCGAGATTGGCTCATGCCGATGCAGCGATTTGATCGAGAAGATGGAAGCTACTCTTTTCGGGAAGATACGGAATTGCCTCCCATTCAACGGGAAATAGGACGGGTGGAAATCCGCATTTCATCCTCAGGCATCAAGTTTCCCGCGACTTTGCGTCTGCGCGGAATTGACAGCCCTGCCAGAATTGGGGATGCCAACATTATCATTGAACGATTTGATGATATCAGTTTTAACTTTGATGGTAACGGCGTATATCCCGAAGGTACATCGGAAAGTTGGCGTGGGGTAGTGCTTGGGGAAGCCAGCATTTATCTTCTTGATATTGCTCAGGGTGCTTTCAATATTCGTGGTTTAGGAATTGGCACAGGTGGCATATCAGGGCATATCTCATATACAACAAATCCACGTCTTTCTTATGAGTCCGACTCTAAACGGTTCCAAGGTGAACTGGCAGGTAATGTTCTTGGTTGCCAGGGTGGTCTTGATACGATCGCTCTCTCGCTTGTTCAAACTGTACCCTCGACAGGCAGTATTCAAGCTGGCATCTTGCTTCCATTTCTCAACGTTCCAGTCAATTTAGGTGTAACACTTTCAAGTGCAGAGGGTTTTCTAGTTGCTTCATCTAATGCAGAGTCTGGTGCGTTGATTACCGCTGAGCAACCTAATCTATTCCGCTTGACTTTAGATAGCCTGGATATTGAAGTTGACCTTGGTGGCTTACTTACAATCAGTTCAAGTGGGAAGATCCGGCCACTTTTAGGAGGACTAGATTTCCCAGAATTTGAACTTCAACGGCTTGCTATCAATTCTCGTGGTGAAGTAGACATTGATGGTGGCTGGATTGATATACCGGAAACCTGCACACTCGATTTTCAAGGCTTCAAAATTGATATTAGACAATTTGGAATTGGTAGCGAAGGTGACGGAGATAATGAGCGACAATGGATTGGCTTATCCGGCGGCATTACCCTGGTCGAAGGCATACCCCTTAGTGCGTCCGTTGAAGGACTTAAATTTAGTTGGAAAACAAAAGGTGAGCCTGACCTACAAGTTTCACTAACCGGAATTGCCGTTCATCTGGAAATTCCCAACACACTTGTTATCGATGGTGCGGTTTCCTATCGAAAAATTGGCCCCGAAGATGATCTGGCAAAACGTACTGGAATTTCCGGTCATATCTTCACTGGCAGTGTCACCATCGACCTGCAAGCCCTCCGCACTGAAGTTAATGCTGAATTACTAATTGGTGAAATCAAAGATGCCACAGGTCGTTCCTTTACGGCGTTCTACATCGTCTTGAGTGCTGAACTCCCTACTGCCATTCCACTCGGGGCTACCGGAACTGGAATTTACGCTTTACAAGGCTTGTTTGGATTACACATTGCGCCCGATCGCCAACTGACAGATGGTAACCCTGAGGTTTGGTATGAGTGGTATCGCAGAGCAGTTCCGGGTGTTTCAGGAAGTGAATACAACGTCACTAAAGTTGCCAAATGGGCACCTCGCTTCGATAACTATGCCTTTGGCGCAGGGCTAACTCTGGGTACCCAATTCGATGATGGCTTCTCAATCAACGTTGGGGCACTGGTTGTCGTTCTGATCCCCGGACCTGTCATCATGATTGAGGGTCGGGCAAACTTCCTCAAACCCCGCAGTGATAATGGTAAACAAGCACAAGGCGCACTCTATGCCCTAGCCGTGTTTGATGGACTGGCAGCCACCTTCCAACTCAACATTGACGTTCAATACGATCTAGAAGATGTCGTTGCCATTCAAGGTGGCATGGAATGCTTCTTTGATTTCAACGATGCCAGCCGCTGGTATATCAACCTGGGCAGAAGAGACCCCGAAAGCAAACGCATTCAAGTCTCACTGCTAGCAATTCTGAGAGCAAGTTTCTACCTGATGCTGAGCAACTCAGGGATTCAAACGGGTGCAATGGTCGGCTTTGACTTCCGGGCTAACTACGGACCCGTTGAACTCAAGCTCATTGCTCGGATTGTGGTTGAAGCCGCTATTTTCTGGAGTCCGTTGCAATTTGAGGGCAAACTGGAACTCTATGGTGAAATATCACTCAAAATCTTTGGCATCGGCATTGCTTTGATTATCCAGGCTTTATTGGAAGGTAAATCACCCAAGCCCTTCTGGTTACATGGATTATTTCGAGTTGCTCTCAGTCTTCCCTTCCCTCTACCCTCCTTCGACTTCCAAGTTGAACTCACTCTCGCCGACGATCCTATCCCGCCAGAACCTATTTCTCCCTTCCTAACTGGGGTCGCCATGTCCCACCACAAACTTACAGGAACAGCCTGGGAATTGGCATTGCTGGAAACATCTACCCCCACATCCGAAGAAGAGCAACAGTTTCGCATTGTCCCCATTGATGCCAGACCAATTCTCTCATTTGCTCGTCCTGTATCAGGTTGGTCGCAAACTCTCGTAGAAGGTGCCCTAGTTCCTGTTGAAAGCGATCGCGTTGATAACTGGGAATTCCGCTACGCCCTAACTAATCTTGTTCTCTATGAGAAAACAACGACAGGTAGATATGACCGGAAAATTAAAGAGTATGCTTTGAATGATCTAGAGGAAGGTGTTACATTCTTTGAACTCGATCAAGTCTTGCCTACAGCAGATGCTCAACAGCCCAAGCTACAATTTTGGCGGCAATCACCTCTGGACATCATGCCTCGCCGTTTGCGAGAAAGCTTCTTAGATGATTATCCAGCTTGTGAGAAAACAGTTAAAGCAAAAACTTACTATGTTTTTTGGGCTTATATTGCGGATGGAACTCAGTACCCCCCAGAGTTCATTCATCAGAATCTGAAATTTATTGTTGATTTACCAGCATTACCCACAGTATCTGTTCCTCTGCTCGCGGGCCCGCAAGTTCAACGCACCAGTTTATTTACTGCAAAACTCACTGTTCATTTACCTCAAGCAACAAGTTGGCTACAAATCTTCATCCTTGATCCACGCCAGGTTGATGAAAATACAAGACTACAACTTGGAGTTGGCGGAGGTCGAGTACCTCCAGACCTTGCTATTCAATGCACTGCTTATCGGATGGGAAGAAAAGTTGAAAGAAACTTCCCTCTTGTCCCTTCACCTAACCCAGCACTACTCCAAGTTACAATCGATGCAGAAATCGATACGTTCCGCTTAGTTCCAAATAATTATAACAAATTATTCATTTCCTTAATTCAATACAAAACACTTGAAGAAGTTACCCGTGAACAAATTACCACGGTCAATTCTGGAGATGGCGACGAGCACGCCAGCCGACTAGGTCAACTAACATTGTCGCCCAACAGTTTCTATCGCCTAGAAATTCAAACTCAAATTGAGCGCCGACGTGTTGATGAAAGTGGATACAGTGTCCTTCCAGATCGCTCATTGACCTACTTCTCCTACTTCCGTACAGGCAATGGACCAGGTGCTCAACCAACTACCAACGATCCAGTTACTGGGCAACCATTGGATTACACTACCAGCCCAGTAAATGAGCTTTCAACTTATGTTTCACGTACATTACCAATTAACGGAGCTAAGAGTTTTTACTATGGATATGACATTGCCTTGGAATTTAATGAACCCTATGTCGAAGCAATGTATCAATCTCCCTTAAAGATGCAAGTGCGCGATCGTAACCAGAAATCGCAAGGTGTCCTTGAAGGCAATTGGTTCAGTACATTGCTGCCATTATTACCTGGTGGGCTATTGACCTGGCTAGCAGCAAAACAAACTGGTCGCTGTCTACCAAACGAGGCAAGGCATGCTCCAAAAGTTCCTTCTTTGAGGCGATCACTACCTGGTACACTAAAACCCCAACGGCTATATAACATTGACGTTGTTTTAGAATCAGATCTCAAAGTTCCTCTCTATAGTTTTCAATTCATAACATCCCGGTACAAGGATATTCAAGAGCACTTGCAATCTGGACAAAAAGAAGATGAATACGAAATCGTTCGATCACTAGGATCTACAACAAGTCTAGATTTAAATTGGATGGAAGCTCATCGTATTAACTTAGAGGCATTTAGAAGGGAGCGGCAAGCTCTACAAGCACTTGCTCTTGATGATATCCGAAATCTTCCCCAAATTTCCGAGCAACTTACCAAAACCTATGCAGCATTAGACAACCTACATCAGACTAGTGCAAATCAATTTATAAGGTTCTATGAGGCACTAGGGCTAACCTTTAGACCGCTTCCTCCACGTTTAGAGTTCAGCGAAATTCGGATAAATTCAAGCAATCATCGTTTCTTACTGCTAGAGAGTCCAGAACCGATCGATTGGTCAAGGGTAGTTATAAAATGCCAAGCAGGAGATGCAGAGATTCCAATCCAAATACTCTGGAATGACGACCAAGCGCGTGTATTTCTACTACAAACAGGAGTGGGTTGGTTAACGACGGGAGAGCATGTTTTCGAGTTCCAATACTCCAATGGTAGAGATTGCCCTGATCTACGAAACCCTTAGCTCCAATTCAGAAATATTAAAAGTAAGATTGAATTGAAAAAATATCTCAGAATCTTACACCTTTCTCAATAAGTTGGCACTGGTCTTTTCAGGGAGGGTAGCAGGAAAACCTCTTTGAGTCAGGAGTTCATGTATCGATAACGGACGATCGCAAAACCCCATTGCCATTGCTGAAGTAATACCTTTGACTCAGCTAGCGGTCGATAGTCCCAGTACCCCATCATGGCACCGAGAATCAGCAGCAGCAAAATAAACCATAGCTGATGACGTTGCCCCCGAGCGGCGCGAAACTCTGAGATTTGTTGCAGGTGTTCGATCAAGCTCATGGGATTGAAACCAAGGCACAACACGGCTCAGTTTAGTTTTTCTACACTGACCTTGAAACAGCCCTGCCTAATTTGAGACTCGACAGCAACAGCGCCACGAATGCAGGCGCGAATCAATACTCTGCGTTGTTGTCGGAAGCCGCTTCAGCAAAACAGCTTAACTTCAGCCGTTATTTAGACAGCGAGAGAAAATAAGGGAATACTTTTTATAAGCCCGTGGTTCCAGCGTGTGTCAAACAAGAACGCAGTACCGTCAGGTAACTTATCTACAGAGGAAAAGTGGAATGAAGACAATTCACCCCTGGCCCGTTTGTCCTATCTTACTACTGGCTACGGTTGGCCTTACTCTCCCCACCAACGCGCAGGTAACTCCCGACGGTACTCTCGGCACTGTAGTTTCAGCTGTTGGGAACCAATACACCATTAATAATGGCACTCAGGTGGGCGGCAATCTGTTCCACAGCTTCAGCCAATTCTCCATACCCACTGGCGGGGCTGCCCTTTTCAACAACGCCACCACCGTCCAAACCATTTTTGCGCGGGTCACGGGTGGTAGTGCCTCCAATATTGATGGTGTCATTCGTGCTAATGGCACTGCTAACTTATTTTTGCTCAATCCAGCAGGCATTCTCTTTGGACCCAATGCCTCACTCAATATCGGCGGATCGTTTGTAGCAAGTACTGGCAGTAGCGTTCTCTTTGCCGATGGCACCCAATTTAGTGCAACGGATACGACCAACCCACCACTATTAACTGTCAGTCTTCCCGTAGGATTGCAGATGGGCAGCAATCCAGGCTCAATTACAGTGCAAAATACAGGACATCAAATCACTATTGGTTTTTTTGCACCTGCTGATCGCAGCCAAAATCCCATAGGATTGCAAGTTGGTACAGGTCAAACATTGGCGCTGATTGGTGGAGCTGTGAATTTTGTGGGTGGTGTTGTTACGACGAATGGAGGCGGACATCTAGAAGTGGGCAGTGTGAGCAATGGACAAGTCAAACTCAGTTCCAATGCTCAGGGAGTGGTTGCGGATTACTCAGCAGTCACACAATTCAACGATATCCATTTCGGTCAACAAGCCTTGCTGGATGCCAGTGGTAGCGGTGGTTCAATCCAAATTCAAGGACGGAATATTAGCTTTACAGAGGGTTCTGCTGCCTTGTTGCAACAATTTGGCGTACAACCATCGGGTGGAATTACCATCAAGGCGACTGGGTCTCTAAACCTGATTGGGGCAACATCTAATGGCAAATTGGGGGGCTTCATTCAAATCGATAATTTAGGCGCAAGTCCCACAGGAGATCTCAATCTCTCAGCGGCACAACTATTGATGAACGATGGAGCCAATATTCATAATTGGACGTTTACTCCAGTCCCTGGCGGCAAAATTACGGCTAATGTAACAGGGGATATTGCAATCAATGGCTTTGCCCCCACCAATCCCATCGTTTCCACTTCAATTACTGCACTCACCTTAGGTTCTGGCAAAGCAGGCGATCTTACCATCTCAACTGATAACCTACGGCTCTCGAATGGTGGCAGTATCACCGTTCTAACCGTAGGTTCGGGCGAGGGAGGAACTTTAGCAATTAATGCCACTAATTTGGTCGAGATTGCGGGAACCAACCCCTTGACAACGTTATCAAGTAGCATTATTGCATCTGCAAGCAGTACAGGCAACGCGGGTAGCGCCATCATCAACACCTCTGAGTTATTAGTTCGAGACAGCGGCATCTTAGGATCGAGTGCAGTTGCCTCAGGGGCAGCAGGTAATGTGATCGTCAATGCTTCGAAGTCGGTAGAGGTGAGAGGTCAAGCTGCTGGTTCGGTTCTCCCGGCCCGCATTGCTTCAACCGCTGAAATTCTCGATCCGCTTACTCAAGCCACCTTGAGACTTCCAGCGATTCCTGACGCCAATGCAGGCTCCCTTACAATTAACACTCCGTCATTGTATGTCACCGATGGAGGGGCTATCACCGTCAAAGCAGACGGTCCTGGCACTGCAGGGGGGGTGCGAATTAATGCCAACTCCATTTTTCTGGATAATCAAGGTCGCATCACGGCAGCAGCAGCAGCAGGAGAAGGTGGCAATATTTTCTTGCAAGGCGACTTCTTACTCTTACGCCACGGTAGTTTGATCAATGCTACAGCAGGCGGGACTGGTAATGGCGGCAACATTAATATCAACGCCAGGTTTGTCGTTGCCGTTCCTCGGGAGAACAGCGACATTGTGGCTAATGCTGTTCTGGGTAGCGGCGGTAATATCCAGATCACAACACAAGGCATTTTTGGCCTGAAATTCCGGCCCCAACTCACAACGGAAAGCGATATTACGGCCAGTTCTCAGTTTGGCCTCAGCGGTAATGTTCAAATCAATCCCATCAGTGTTGATCCGAGTTCTGGTCTCGTGGCGTTGCCAGCACATTTGGCTGATTCCTCGCAACAAATTGCCACGGGTTGTGCCGGTTCACAAGGCAGCAGCTTTGTTGCTACAGGACGAGGTGGAGTCCCCCAAAATCCCACCCAAAAAGTGAGTGACGATCGAATCTGGGATGACATGCGCGATCTCTCGGCTTACCGTCAGCCTGGTAGAACTGTAGCCCCAAAGATCGAGCCGCCCCCCATCCTCCTCCAAGCTACCACCTGGCACCGCAATGCCGACAACACCATTGAGTTAATCGCTAATCAGCCGACAGCAGTACTACCAACCGTTGCGACCTGTAGTGGCGCTGCACCAATCTCGGCCGCCTCTATGCCATGACCGAAATTCCATAACTGAAATCCCATAACTGGAATCAATGCCATTGCCTAACACCACCCCATTACGGGACTGGCTGCTACCAAACCATTAAACAAATGTACCTGGATGGGGAGCCAAATCATTCATCAGTGCCAGTGTTGGGAGTGCCAGGAGGGAAAGGAACCAACTCGGTCGCACCATGCCCAACTGAATCTGTTGATGAGTCGGTTGAATGAGCAGCAACGACGATGGCTGGCAGCGTTAGAAGTGAAACGGTTCGGCCATGGGGGAACGCAACGCTTAACCCTCTTTGGTCACTCTAAGCAGATGGAAAGATGCGTTGCAAGTTCAACTCATGTACGAGTGGACAGATAAACGCGTTCATCTTCCGGGTCAATTGCTCAAAACCAACGTGCAGTGGCGCAATCGGAAAGACTTCTAACCATCGCTTCAGCCAATTGAAACAAATCAGAGGCTGGATGACCAACCGTAAGTTGTTCAGCAAGGTCTTCCAACCACTCTGGTTGTTCCACCAAGCATGTTGCCCAAACTGCTGATCGTTAAAGCAGATTCGAAAACCAAGAATATTTGCAGTAGTTATCAATAAGCTCCAATGAGCTAGCTGTTTTGTTAGAGGCTTTGTTTAGCCGTTGGATGTGTGCAACGCTGGCGGACGCGGCAACGTATATCATGTCTCGAAACAGCCTCATTGGTCGGCTGAAAGGTGGGTGAAAATTGCCTGCTGTCCATCGGTACATCTCTCCAACCCGACCGGAGATTAACAAAACTTAACTTTTCCTTATTGAGAAAGATTCTAAACTATCTCCAAGCAGCTTATTGAGAATTAAGTTCAATAAGCTGCTTGGAGATTGATCCACCTTATCAACCGTTATCGACATTATGCAGACATACGACAATCCAGCAGTAAATTATGACTGGTGGGCAGGCAACGCCCGCTTTGCCAATCTCTCGGGTTTATTCATTGCTGCTCATGTTGCCCAAGCCGCACTCATCACGTTTTGGGCAGGCGCATTCACGTTATACGAAATTTCCTGGTTTGACCCTACTCGACCAATGGGTGAGCAAGGACTGATTCTGTTGCCCCACCTGGCAACATTGGGTTTTGGTGTGGGTAATGGCGGACAGGTGGTTGATACCTATCCCTTCTTTGTGATTGGAGCGGTACACCTGATCGCATCAGCGGTATTAGGAGCAGGCGCGTTGTTCCACACCTTCAGAGCGCCAGGTGATCTGAAAACAGCATCCGGGCAGGCAAAGAAATTTCACTTTGACTGGAGCGATTCTAAGCAACTTGGACTGATATTGGGGCATCATTTGCTCTTTCTTGGCGCAGGAGCTTTGCTGCTAGTTGCTAAAGCGATGTATTGGGGCGGATTGTATGATGCTGCTAGTCAAACGGTTCGTCTGGTGACTGAACCAACATTGAATCCAGCAGTGATCTATGGTTACCAGACGCACTTTGCCAGTGTGGATAATTTGGCGGATCTGGTTGGCGGGCACATTTATGTTGGTGTAATGCTTATTGTGGGGGGAATCTGGCATATTCTCGTGCCTCCGTTCCAATGGACGAAGAAGGCAGTTATCTATTCTGGGGAAGCAATTTTGTCCTATTCATTAGGGGGAATTGCCCTGGCAGGTTTTGTGGCAGCTTACTTCTGCGCGGTTAATACGCTGGCATATCCAGTGGAATTTTACGGTGCGCCACTGGAAGTTAAGCTTGGAATTGCACCCTATTTTGCCGATACGGTTCAACTGCCGTTTGGTACCCATACTCCTCGCGCCTGGTTAGCCAATGCTCACTTCTTCCTAGCGTTCTTTTGTCTGCAAGGGCATCTATGGCATGCACTACGGGCAATGGGGTTTGATTTTCGTCGGGTCGAACGAGCGTTAAATTCTGTAGAAGTTTGATTCCTCTTGCTCTCTGCTCTTGATCTCTCCTTTTGCTGGGGGATTTCCGACCAATTAGTTTGAAATCCCTCTTTCTTGCAACTTTTATATCCACCCATGTATTGTCTCTGCTGTTCTGGAAAGCTACTGCGACATATTAGACAGGATGGATTGTACTGGTATTGTATGGTCTGTAGACAAGCAATGCCTGTAGCCCTGAACGATAGTTCCTGGGTGATTTCACCTTGTCACCCGCAAATGTGTCATCTATCAGGCTCTAAGCATTATTGGCTTTATATTCCACTGAAACCAGAGCAGAAAACAGCTTGAATAGAGTGGAATGGATATGCTTAGGCTGAATGCCGTTGCGAGTGGAGAACACCGACTCATGAATTATGCTATGAATCAGCTTGAAGGAAACTATGGCAAAGATTGGTTTGTTTTACGGCACTCAAACTGGAACCACTGAAACGGTTGCAGAGTTAATTCAAAAAGAGTTTGGTGGTGATAGCGTTGTGGATTTGTATGATATATCCAGTGCAGATTCCAGCGATTTTGATGCGTATGATTGTCTGATTATTGGTTGCCCAACCTGGAATGTGGGTGAACTTCAAAGTGATTGGGAAGGCTTCTACGATGAACTGGATGCGATCGCCTTCCAGAGCAAGAAAGTTGCCTATTTTGGGGCGGGCGATCAGGTCGGTTATGCCGATAACTTTCAGGATGCAATGGGAATTTTAGAGGAAAAGATTGCATCCCTGGGGGGTACAACCGTTGGCTACTGGTCTGCCAATGGCTATGACTTCACCGATTCAAAAGCCATCCGTAACGGTAAATTTGTAGGGTTGGCGATCGATGAAGACAACCAATCTGATCTCACAGACAGTCGCATCAAAACCTGGGTAGATCAACTCAAACGAGAGTTTGGTCTGTAGTGACTTAATGGTTTCAGGCTGTGTTTGCGCGGCTAAGTCAGGCAAGCACAGCTTTAAGTTGAACAAAGTTTTTAACAAGGAAAAACCCGAATGTCTGAAATTGCCGATGCAGTGTGGTTAAACGTTAGTCCTGCTTTGCAGGGCTTCGATCGTCCACTCCTGAAAACCCTTGCTCAGTCTGTCTCTGTCGCCCAATGGGAGTATTCTCAAAGCCTTGATGAAGCACCTTCTTTAGACACTGCATTGGTGTTACTGCATGATTACCTGAAACAGCACGATCGCCCAATTCACTTACTGGGACACAGTACAGGCGGGTTATTGGGATTACTCTATGCGCGTCAGTATCCCAAACGTGTGCGATCGCTCACCTTACTATCTGTTGGAGTCAATCCGGCGACGAACTGGCAGTCACACTACTATGTGCAGCGGCGATTGCTTCCCTGTGATCAACAAACTCTTTTGCGCCAAATGGTATATGGTTTATTGGGCTATTCATCAAAAGATATCACACAAACATTAATCAAACTTTTAGAGCAGGATCTTTATCAGTCTCTTTCGCCCCATAGCCTGGTGCGATCGCTGAGTTTATTACCAGTCTCCGTTGAGATTCCACTGCTGGTCTGCGGTAGTGTGGACGATACTGTTATTGATCCAAATCAGCTTCAGGGTTGGCAACAATACCTACATCATTCAGCTTCACGGCTTTGGGTGTGTCCTCGAGGGCGTTACTTTTTTCATTACTTCTACTCACAACAGGTAAGCGAACAGATTACACAGTTTTGGAACACAGCGGATTTATGTCAATCCGCATTAGTTCAGAAAGCTCTCTCAATATAAGTGCATTAGTAGTGCTTAATTTTTTCTATCATCCCCAACCTCCGTCTAGAGAGGCTGATAACTCCTTAAGGATTGATAAAGCTGAAGCCAAAATTCCCTAACCAATAGGACTATTAAGATTAATTCTCAATAGCTATAACGCTTTGTCCCTGACGGTTATACAACCCTGTTACAAAGGTAAGCGAGGATCTTGTTTAAAGTGGTTGTGTCGCATTCCTATAAAGCTTGGATTATTACTGCGAAGGGAGTAATTAAGCTTGTCAAGCATAATTACTTATTCTTGCGCTCGGTTCAAGTTTATAGCTTTAACGCTTAACAACTTTTGAGTTATATTAACTCGGTGGATATTGAAGTAGAGTTTTTGAGAAAATTTTGCAGTAGGTAGCTCAGGAGAAGCGTTCGATGAACAGTAAGAATGATCTGGATAATCGGTGGTCAAATGAGCTGCAATCCTCTAGTTGGTCGAGTTTTGTCTATATCAGCGACGAGGTCGATCAGCAGTCCGCCCCATCGGGTCAAGTTGAACAGTTGCTGGATCAGTTAAACGGTTCCCTCACTGCCAAAATTTTGCCGCTGTCTATGATGCAGGTGGGCGATCTCGTCCGTATTGTGTCTCTCAACTGTGGAGAATCCAACAATCGCCTCATGGGCATGGGATTCATGCCGGATGTAGTGCTGGAGGTGATTAGTTGCACGTCAACGGGTTCAGTGATTGTCGCGCTTCAGGATCAACGGCTAGGTTTGGGCGCAGAAATGGCGCAGCGCATTCAAGTGATAGATGCAGCAGCACCGTTGGGTGAGCGTCTGAATTTCTCTACAACAAGGATGGCAACCATGCAAACTTTCTCAAATGCCACGTCAGATACAGCTACGGTTAAACTGCGAGATGCGGCGATCGGAACAACCTTGCGAGTGATTGGGTACGAACCGACTGCCCGCGACTATAAGCGCAGGCTCCTGGCAATGGGGCTAACGCCGGGAACCGAATTACGAGTTACCCGCCATGCGCCGTTGGGCGATCCGACCGAAATTACGGTGCGTGGGTTTCAGTTGAGTTTACGGAAAGCCGAAGCCGATGCCCTAATTGTTGCACTTGTTACAGAGGGGTGAATTATGACACAGCTTGCCGTCAAACAACAAACGATCGGTTTGGTGGGAAATCCAAACTGTGGCAAAACAACGCTTTTTAATGCTTTGACAGGAGCCAATCAACGAGTTGGTAACTGGGCAGGCGTCACCGTTGAGCGCAAAGAAGGAAATTATCGTTATCAAGGGCAATCCATTACCGTTGTGGATTTACCGGGTGTTTATTCAGTTGACGCAGAAGACACCACTACCGGGTTAGATGAACTGGTCGCACGCGATTACTTGCTCTCCGGTGAAGCGGGTCTGATTATCAACATCGTGGATGCCTCTAACCTGGAGCGCAATCTGTATCTCACGACTCAGATTCTCGAAATGGGTGTGCCGATCGTCGTTGCCCTTAACATGATGGATCTGGCAGAAAATCGCGAGATCCGGATTAATCCCCATCTCCTGGGGCACCGGTTGGGCTGTCCAGTGGTTCCTCTCTGCGCTCATACAGGGAAAGGAGTTTCGCAACTTCGCGAAGTAGTAAATCAGATATTAACTCATCCCATTACTCCTCAGACCTATGTGGCGTATCCGGCGGTCATTGAAGAGGCTCTGGTTGATTTAATTCTCCGGTTAGAAGCGGCTGATGTCAGACCCGCAAACATTCGCTGGGCAGCCCTTAACCTGTTACAGTACGACGATCGCCATCTTCCCGATTTAGGGCAGGAAACCTTGCGTCGCATTACCGAACAACGCCATCGAATTCATCAAACCCTGGGCGAAGACACCGATTTATTAATTGCGGACAGTCGCTATACCTGGATTCACCAACTGCTTCAGGGTGTCTCCGAACGAACCCATCTGGTCAAACAAACCGTATCCGATCGCATCGATCGTGTTGTGCTCAATCGCTTCTGGGGTATTCCCATCTTTCTCATTGTGATGTACCTCATGTTCCTGGTTTCCATCAACTTAGGCGGTGCATTCATTGACTTCTTTGATATTGGTATTGGCACAATTTTTGTTGGTAGCATGGCTCATTTACTACAACAAATGAACACTCCCGGTTGGTTAATTGGGTTGTTAGCCGATGGTGTAGGTGGCGGGATTCAAACTACAGCCACGTTTATTCCCCAAATTGGATTACTGTTCATCTTTCTGGCACTGCTGGAAGATTCTGGTTATCTATCACGTGCTGCCTTTGTGATGGATCGTTTAATGCAATTGATGGGGCTTCCCGGTAAATCGTTTGTGCCGATGATAGTGAGCTTTGGCTGTAATATTCCTGGCATCATGGCAACCCGGACGCTGGAAAATCGCCGCGATCGCCTGATGACGATTCTGATGAATCCATTCATGTCTTGTGGCGCACGCTTGCCCATTTATGCCCTATTCGTGGCGGCATTTTTTCCCACGAACGGACAGAATATTGTCTTTCTGCTCTACATCCTGGGAATTCTCGCGGCGATCTTCACAGGACTGGTGATGAAACACACCCTGTTTCGAGGTGAAGCGGCTCCCTTCGTGATGGAACTACCGCCTTATCACATTCCAACGGTCAAGGGTGTCCTAATTCGCGCCTGGGATCGCCTGAAAACCTTCATCAGCCGCGCCGGAAAAATGATCGTGATCATGGTGGTGATTCTGGGACTGATTAACTCTGTCGGGGTAGATGGTTCCTTTGGCAAACACAACAGTCAGGATTCGATCCTGAGTGCCTTTAGTCGAACGGTGACGCCTGTCTTTACGCCAATGGGTATTGAGCAAGACAACTGGCCGGCAACGGTCGGACTGTTCACGGGTGTATTTGCCAAAGAAGTCATGGTGGGTACGATGGATTCGCTCTACACGCAGTTGGCACAGCAGGAAGCGGGAGCCACTGCCGAACCCGCCGAGGAGTTCAGTTTTTGGGGCGGCATTGGCGAAGCGTTTGCCAGCATTCCCAAGAATTTGGCAGATTTGACTAATCAGTTTCTTGACCCGATCGGACTGGGAATTTTAAGCAGTACCAGTGACCAACAAGCTGCCGCCGCAGCGCAGGAAGTTCACTACACGACCTTTGGTCAGATGGCATTACGCTTTGGAAGCAGCACGGCGGCGATCGCCTTCCTGCTCTTTGTCCTGCTTTACTTCCCCTGTGTTTCGGCAACGGCTGCGGTTTATCGGGAAACGAACCTGGGTTGGACAGTGTTCGTTGGAGCCTGGACGACCGGACTAGCCTACTGGACTGCCACCTTCTACTACCAGTTCATGACGATGAATCAACATCCATTCAGTACGATCTCCTGGTTAGCAGGACTGCTTCTGGTCATGGCAGGAATCGTATTTGGATTGAGGCAGTTTAGCGATCGTCGCCGTACTCAATCGCAACGAGTGGTTGAAAAGGTAGTGGTAAGTCGATGAGGAATAGGAGAATATGCTTCTACAAGATTTACAAACCTATTTGAAACAACACCATCGAGCATCATTGCAGGACATTGAAGAACGTTTCCATGCCGATGCCGATGCACTCCGGGGGATGTTAAATCAGTTAATTCGCAAAGGACGTGTGCAAAAAACAGAGGGTAGCAAGTGTACCCACTGTTGTCAGTGTGCGCCAGCAGCGATCGAATTTTATGAATGGATGAATTAGGAGGCTCTGATGTTATCACAAGCTATGACTGATCGGTTGAATGAACAAATTAACCTGGAAATGTTTTCCTCCCATCTTTATCTACAAATGAGTTCCTGGTGTGCATACAAAGCGCTGGATGGATGCGCCACCTTTCTCAACCAACATGCGGATGAAGAAATGACGCATATGCGTCGATTGATCAGTTATCTGCAAGAAACAGGCGCACTTGCTATCGTTGGAGGAATGCAAGCACCTCCGACAGAGTTCACTTCATTGCAGGAGCTGTTTGAAAAAATTTACTCCCATGAGCAATTCATTACTAGCAAGATTAATGAACTGGTTCATCTGGCTACTACGGATTCTGACTACTCAACAGTGCAATTTCTCCAGTGGTATGTCGCAGAACAACATCAGGAGGAGTTTTTGTTCAAGGGAATTCTCGACAAGATCAAACTCATCGGCATCGCAGGACAGGGACTGTTCTTCATTGATCGCGAAATTGCAGCATTGGCGGCAACCAAAGCCAAAGAAACAACCTCCATGTCAACTGCCACTGCCGATGCTTAGGAACGAAAATTAAATAACTTCGATACTTCTTTGTACGGGCGCACGGTCGTGCGCCCGTACAACAGACAAGATACTCGTTGGTCTTATTTAATCCGCGATCCCGAATCAACTGGCATTAAACGGCACAAGGACTAACAAACACTGATTAAGCCATTGTATTAGAGGGCATGGCCAAAACGGACTACCGCTGGATTTTGCCCTATTCGGCGGTGTTAGGCGCAATCCTGTTGTTAGTCTCGGATATTGCCGCACGGGTACTGCTCAACCCCTAAGAACTGCCCGTGGGTGTCATGACAGCCATGATCGGTGCGCCCGTGTTTGTCTACCTGGCCAAAGCGACGGTGA
>CAZGDE010000065.1:0-22253 GCA_964524315.1 uncultured bacterium | reverse complement strand
CAGATCGTCCCCCATCCGGGTATGCAAAAACCGGCTCAGTTGGGCGGGGTTCAATTCCAGACGGGTCTGTAACAAACGCCGACATTTCGTTTGATGGGCTTTATTCGCTTTATCGACATAGACTTCACAGGCCCGATTCGCCACCAGGGGTAGCTTTTGGGCTTCCAGGAAACCTTTTGTCCAGCGAAAAATTTGTAAAAATAGCAACTTAAATTGCTCAATCGCCGCCTTTCTGGCATCTGAGCGCGATTGTTTCAGCGGAGAGTTTGCATCAGTCATGACACACCTTTGTCTCGAACAACATCAGGTGCCGTCCGTTCCTCTCCACTTTCATCATCGCCTAAGAAATGGCGACTGGCTAGATCTGGTTAATCATTAGCAACTATTGGACACCTTTTGTGGTTAGCTAGGATGTTGTCCAGTAGCAATTCCTGCAAATACGGTTTTTAAAAACGGTCAATGAATCACTGGTTGCCCAAAGACTGGAACCCGATCCTCCGGCGGCTCACTCCCTACTTTTTTCTGGCACCGGCGTTGTTGCTGCTAGGATTAACGGTTTTTTATCCGGCGATACAGGCGTTTTACCTGAGTTTTACCCGGTATGAGTACGACCTGACCCAACCCCCGTTATGGATTGGGCTGAAAAACTTCCGGCGGTTATTTGCCGATCCAGTTTTCTGGCAAACGTTTCGGAACACGTTGTTGTATCTCATCGGGGTCGTGCCCATTCTGGTGACATTACCGCTGGGGCTGGCCATTCTGGTGAACCAAAAACTGCGGGGTATGCGCTGGTTCCGGGTGGCTTACTACATTCCGGTCGTCATTTCGATGGTTGTTGCTGGAATTGCCTGGAAATGGCTCTACGCCGAGAACGGGTTACTGAACCAACTGCTACAATTCCTGGGCCTTTCCCAGACAGGAATTCCCTGGTTAACCAGTCCCCATCTGGCCATTTTTAGCGTCATGGCCGTTACAGTCTGGAAAGGACTGGGTTACTACATGGTGATTTACCTGGCGGGGTTACAGGCCATTCCGGCGGATTTGTACGAAGCGGCGGCGATCGATGGTTCCGATGGCATCAAAAAGCATTGGGATATTACCGTGCCGTTGATGCAGCCTTACCTGCTACTGGTCGCGGTGATCTCCGCGATCTCTGCCACCAAAGTCTTTGAAGAAGTCTACATCATGACCCAGGGTGGGCCGCGCAACAGTTCCAAAACCCTGGTTTACTACGTGTACGAACAGGCCTTTCAAAACCTGGAAATGAGCTATGCCTGCACCATCGGCCTGGTCATGTTTCTAATCATTCTGGGCCTATCCATACTGCGCCTGAGCCTGGAACGGGTGACGGCCCGGAATGACGGTTGATGCCAGCTCGAACAACGCTAACGCCGCATCAATCACCTCAGCCGTGGGCACATCATCGACAAAGGAAGCGGCATGGTCACAGCGACGGGTAGTACAGTCCAAGCCACAGACAGGACAATGCAACCGCCAGGAAATTTGGGGCCGATGGTAACGGCGAGTCAGGGGGCCAGCCGTGATCAAATTGCCACACCAGTAGATGCCGACGGTTGCGGTACCGACAGCGGCCGCCAGGTGCAACGGCCCTGTGTCGTTAGCAATGACGACCCGACAACGGGACAACAACCCGGTCAGCCCATTTAACGACAATCGGCCACAAACATCCCGCGCCGGACATTGCATCATCTCAACGATCGCCCGCGCCAACTCCGCTTCCTGGAACGTGCCCGTCACCACCACCTGGGCACCCGCCCGACTGAGGGTATCGCCCACAGTGGCAAATTTAGCGGTCGACCAGCGACGACGGGCATCACTGGCACCGGGATGAAGTACAACCAGGGGGCGATCGCCCTCTGGCACCACCCGATACGATTCCTCCAGATCGGCAGCGGTCACGCTGATATGAGGTTCCAGGTTGGTAGTTTTTGCTCCCACCAAGGAAACAACTTCCAGGTAACGTAAAATCTCTGGCTGGTAGTAAATGTAAGGGATCCAGCGATCAAGTTCCGGTGCGTCCGGTGTACGTAAACCAATGGTGAACCGGGCACCTAATTGCAGGGTAAACGGGTTCGAGTTGCGCCCACCCCCGTGAAGTTGAATGGCCAGATCAAATTTCTCCTGGCGCATTGATTGAAAGAAGGTTTCGAGGGCGATCGCGTCCTGTTTTTCGGCCCCTTCATTGCCAATCCCCCCCGGCGGCATGACGACGACCCGATCAATGGGAGAGGGGCGATCGGCCAGGAAAGCCTGATGCCATTCCCGTGCCAGTAACACGATTTCCGCCTGGGGGTAGGTTTCCCGTAAGGCGGTTAACGCCGGCAACGCAAAGATAAAATCACCCAACGCATTGGCCCGCAGGATGGCAATCTTGGCGATCGCTGGTTCCACCCCTGATAAGTGGGAAGCGCGACACCATTCGTTGTTTAAGGATGATGTGGGCATTATGCAGATAACACCTGTGCAAACACCTGCTCAATCGCAGCCAATTGAAAGCCTTGCCGATCTCTGTAGGAGCAGGTTTTACCAGCAAATGCAAGCAGTTACCCAAATGGGCCAAACCTGCCCCTGCGATCGCCTGCCCCAGGCTGACAACCTGTTCCAGTCGGTATTCGATCAGTTGCTCTGACGATAGTTCTTAATCGTTTGCCAGGCCTCTAGTCAAAGAGAGAGTTTTTTACCTCGTGTTGATATAGCATTCTGACCTGGATGGAGCCGGATTTGGTTGGGTTTGGTGGATGGATAGCAGCAAATCAAGTAAGGGTTGCAGCTGGTTGTGCCACGTCCAATCCTTCAGAACATCAGCGGCGATCGCCCCCCGGCAACGGGCCTCCTGCCGATGGGTATAAATGTGTTCCAGGGTTTCCACGATTTCCTCGATGTCTGACTCACCCCAGCCAGCGGTACCACCGACCACAGGATGGTTTTTAACGGGCCGCTGGTATTGCAACGGATAGGCAACGTTATGCCGAATTAAGTCCAAATTCCCCGTATTAGCAGAAAGCAGCGTGGGAATACCACAGGCCAGACTGGCGATCGCCCACGGGTTCAGACCGGCTTCGCACCGACTGGGGAACACGGCCACATCGGCCTCGCGGATGACCTGCCCCCACTCGGGATAAGGGAGGTTTTCGAGATCAATCCAGACCCCGGCGGGTAACTCGTTGTGCAGGGAGCGATCGCTGGTTAAATGATGACCATTGCCGTGCGTGGCAACGATGCGATCGGCCGCACTTTGCCATGCTGTGACCAGTAACGCATCGGCGTGGCGCGAGTGAAAAGCCTGAAAAGCTGCCAGCAATAGATCGTGCCCTTTAATATGGGAGGGTATGCCACCGGAGAAGATGACAAAGCGATCGCCAAACAGGTGTGCTTTAGGAGCGGAGTGAAACAGGGATGGATCAATCCCGGCCAACGGCATGACTATCGGATCAAGACCGTACTGTCTGAGAATATTGGCATTCCAAGTAGAACCCGTAATTACTTGGGCCAAGGTTTTCGCCTGGGCGATCGCCGCCGGGGTGAACTGCGTATCTGCCGCGTGAACCAAGCCGATCATCCGATTAGGCGTGATCGCGGCAGGCAGCGCCCCCAGATCGGCAAAACAATCCCCTAATGGCTGTAACACCAGTTTGCCAGCCGCAATAGATGGAGACGGTAGAGTGCCCAACAGTGCCCGGTAAAGGGACGGTAAGGCGGCGATCGCGTCTGCCTCGCTGACAACCGGCATAAACCGGGCATCATGCCATAACTGTAGAGCCAGATTCACGCCCCAAATGCCCCAGTCAGACACCAGACCCAATTGCCAGCCGATACCGACTGTGACCTGATCAGGGTGGGTATCGTTCCCCGGTTTAACCGTCTCGCTGGCGACGGTAGACGACTGACGTTGCACAATGACCTGACCTAACGCCACTTTCACCTGCTCAAATACTCCCTGCCAGTCGCCCAATTGCGCCTGCCGGAATAGCCGCATGGTGGGGTACCAGGGAGTATCGGCACGGTCTAACATCCAGCGCCAGTCGGGGGAATGGTGCAGAAGTAACCACACGGGCCGACCAAGCGCCCCCGCCACATGGGCTACTGCCGTATCGACGGTAATTACCAGATCCAGTTGGGCGATCGCCGCAGCGGTATCGGCAAAATCCTGTAATCGCTCACTCCAGTCTTGCAGGGGTAAGCCTGTTACAGTCTGTAAATCGGTTGCCGCTGGGCCTTTCTGCAAACTGTAGAAACGAATGCCAGGAATATCCTGCAATACCCGAAAATGTTCCAGTTGGCAGGAACGCAAATGGTTGTTGCGGTGATCGGGATTGCCACTCCAGACGATGCCGACCTTAAAGTGGTTGGTGTCTTCCAGCTCCAGTCTCTCCGGGGGGTGCAAATAGGGTACCGCTGCCGGAATCGTTTCCAGGGTCGTACCCAGAATGTGGGGCAGACTGAGCAAGGGCGCATGAACATCAAATGCTGGCAGGGGGCTGTCCTGTGGGATCAGTTGGTCAACATCAGGGTGGGTTTGCAGGAGTCGGATGAGCGATCGCGGACATTCAACCACCACCCGTCCGCCCCGCTCCTTCACCAGCCGGGCATAACGAATGAACTGGATCGTGTCACCCATGCCCTGTTCCGCATGAAGCAAAATCGTTTGCCCCACCAGCGGACTCCCATCCCACAATGGTTGGGTAAAGGGACGGGGGGCCCACCCTTTTTGCTGCCAGCGCCATTCGTATTCGGCAAAACCATTGACCAGATCGCCTTTGAGCAGTAACGCATGTCCCAAATTCTTGTGGGCTTCCGGGTAATTTGGCGCGAGCTGAATCGCGCGCCGGTAGCTGGCGATCGCCCCATCCAAGCGGCCCAACCGTCGTTGAATGTAACCGAAACTGTAATGGGCATTGCGGGAATGGGGTTCCAGTGCCAACACCTGTTCACAGCAAGTAAACGCCTCCTCCAACCGATCCAACTCTTGCAAAACAACCGTCAGGTTATGCATGGCATCGGTATGGTCGGGTTTGAGGGCGATCGCCCGCTGGTAGTGGGTCACGGCCTCCGGCAACCGGCCCCGCTCCTTCAGGGCATTCCCCAGGTTACACCAGGCATCGGTCGATTCCGGGTCGAGTTGTAAGACCCGTTGCAGAGGGGCGATCGCCGCTTCTGCCTGGCCCAACCGGGCTAACACCACTCCCAAAATATTCAAAGTGTCCACATGGTCAGGATCATGCCGCAAAATTTGGCGACAGACCTGTTCCGTCTCTGCCAATTGACCGTTACTGTAATGCTGTAATGCCTGCTGAATCAGGGGATTCACATCAAACGCAGGAATTGGTCGCATGGGGAGTTGGGGCGGAGCCACTTTCGACGCAGATTTACGATTAGTAGGTTTCCGGGCGATAGGTTTCTCTACACCCGCTTTTTCCCACAATGCCTCCCGCAGTTGCTCCAGCACACTATCCCAATCGCCAAAAGTTGGTTGCCGGAACAGCCGCATGGTGGGGTACCAGGGGCTATCCTGCCGCTCCAGCAACCAGCGCCAATCAGGGGCAAAGGGCAGTAACAACCACACAGGTTGCCCCAATGCCCCAACGAGGTGGGTCACCGCCGTATCCACCGAAATCACCAGATCGAGTTGGTTAATCAGTTCGGCTGTATGCACAAAATCCGTTAATTGTTCCCGCAGATCGATGACATCCGGGTGGGCCTGCAATTGTTCCTGGTCAGTGGGTTGTAAGTCCTTTTGCAAACTATAAAATTGCAGACCGGGCATATCCGTCAAGCTCAACAAGGCCGCCAGTGGACAGGCACGGCTGCGGTTGTAGGGATTCTCCGGATTACCCGACCAGACAATCCCAATTTTGAGCGGGTTGGGATGGTTCATTACCCTGGCCTCTGGTAATCGTAACCCTGTGTCTGCAACCTGAAGATAGGGCACCTGAGCGGGAACCGTTGCCAGGGTGGTGCCCAGAATATGCGGCAGGCTTAACAACGGCGCATGTACCTGAAAGGGTGGGGGCGAACTGCCATAGGAAACGATCTGCTGCACACCGGGGATGGTTTTCAGCAAATTAATCAGAGGTGGGTGACATTCCAGAATGACCCGTCCGCCCCGTTCTACCACCAGGGCCACGTATCGCACAAACTGGATGATGTCGCCCATGCCCTGTTCCGCATGGAGAAAAATGGTTTTACCGTTGAGCGGCGAACCATCCCATAGGGGTGCGGTAAAGGAACGCATCGGTTGGAATGTCGGCAACTTCACTCGCCAGCGCCATTCATATTCGGCAAAACCCGGCCCCAGATCGCCCCCGATTAGAAGAGTCAGCGCCTGGTTCCAGTGCGCTTCGGCAAAGTTGGCATCGATCCCAATCGCCCGATTGTAATACTCGGTGGCCGTCTTTAAGTCACCACTGTCGCGAAAGATGTTACCCCAGTTATTGAAGGCTTTGGCATAGTCGGGTTTGAGGGCGATCGCCTGCTCGTAGTGGTGGGCGGCAGTTGTAAAATCGCCCAATTCCTTCAGGGCATTCCCCAAATGGTTATGGGCCTGGGCAAAATCGGGACGCTGGGCAATCGCCTGACGATAACACTCGGCAGCCTGGGCAAAATCCTCCTGGCCGTAATACGCCAATCCTAAATTGTTATAGGCATCCGGATAATGGGGACGGTGGGCGATCGCCAGACGGTAATGGTGAATCGCGTCCTCCATCTTGCCCGTTGCCCGCAAGGCGTTGGCATAGTTATTGTGGGCATCGGCATAGTCCGGTTTAATCGCCAGTGCCCGCTGGTAGTAGACAATCGCGTCCTCTAACCGCTCCAGTTCATGGAACGCCACTGCCAGATTGTTACAGGTGTCGTGGTGATGGGGATTAATGGCTAAAACCTTCTGATAATGGGCGATCGCCGTCTCAAAATCACGGTTCTGGTGGGCCATCAACCCTAACATGTGCCACCCTTCAGGATGATCCTGTTGTTGCAAGAACTGCCGACAGACCCGTGCGGCATCCTGTACCTTACCCGCCTGATGCAGACGCACGGCAGCCTTGAGTTCGGCAGGCAGAGGTGGGGCAGCAGGAGCAGCAGGGGCAGTGGCGGACGGAGCAACGGAGACAGCGGCAGTGCGCAACGGTTTAACGGCTTTGTCCTGTTTCTTCCCTGGCTTTTTGGCGAGTTTGCCGCTGATGGGAGATCGTATTTTTTGCGGTTGGGTGTGTTGCGGTTTGCTGGGTGACGTGGGAAGTGGGTTGCCAGTCAAAACCGCCAACGCCTGCTGTACTTGCTCCATGACATCCGTCCAGTCTCCATAGGCACTCTGACGGAATAAGCGCAGGGTTGGGTACCAGGGACTATCGGAGCGATCGCACAACCAGCGCCAGTCGGGCGCGAAGGGCAGTAACAGCCAGACAGATTTCGCCCGTGCCCCGGCCAGGTGGGTGACCGCCGTATCCACCGAAATCACCAGGTCTAGCTGCTCGATCAGGGCCGCAGTGGCCACAAAATCGGTTAACTGTTCCCGTAAATCCAGTACTTCCGGGTGTGCCTCCAGAATGGGCTGGTCAGACGGTGGCAGTTGCTTTTGCAAGCTATACAGTTGGATACCCGGCATCTCTGCCAGGGGCAGCAGTAACTCCAGCGGTACGGCACGGGTGCGGTTGTAGGGATTATCGGGGTTACCCGACCAGACAATCCCAACTTTGAAAGAACCCGCTATCGCCCCAGGCAAAGTTGGGAACGGTGGTACGGGAGCAGGTACATAGGGAACCGTTGCCGGCACTGTTTCTAGCGTCGTACCGAAAATAAATGGCAGACTGAGCAACGGTGCGTGGACATCAAACTGGGGGGGTGGACTGCCCTGGGGAATAATCTGCTGAATTGCCGGGAGGGATTGCAACAGACTGATCAGTTGGGGCTGACATTCCAGAATCACCCGACCACCCCGTTCCGCGACCAGAGAGATGTAACGCCCGAATTGAATGGTATCTCCCAACCCCTGCTCGGCATACAGAAAAATCGTCTTACCAGCTAACGGCGCACCATCCCACCGGGGTTGGGGATAGGGCCGGGGTGGCGACTGCTGTTGAAATTTACTCCACTTAAACCGCCATTCGTATTCGGCAAAACCCGCCTGCAAGTCACCTGTCAACAGGTAGTTGAGGGCATTATTCCAGTGGGCCTCCACGAAGTCAGGGTCTAACTCGATCGCCTTTGCATACGCCTGGAAGGCCGCTTCGACCTGACCATGATTCCGCAGGGCAATGCCTAAATTGTTATAGGCTCCGGCATAGTTGGGCTGGACGGCGATCGCCTGCTGGAAATGGTCAAAAGCAGCCTCAAACTCGCCCTGATGCTGGAGCATGTTGCCCAAATTGCTGTGAATCTCAGCAAAATCTGGCTTCAGTTCCAGGGCCTTACGGTAGCAGACGATCGCCTCGTCGATGTTGTCCTGTTCCTGGTAAACGTTGCCCAGATTGTTATAGACCTCGGCATAGTCCGGTCGCAGGGCAATGGCTTCCTGGAAATGGGCGATCGCCTGGTCATACTGCTTCTGTTCCTTCAGGGCTGCGCCCAGGTTACTATGCGCTTCCGCAAAATGGGGCCGAATGGTTAACGCCTGCCGATATTGGGCGATCGCTTCATTTAACTTCCCCTGCTCCTGCAAGGCATTGCCATAGTTACTCAGGGCTTCGGGATACTCCGGCCGCAGTGTTAACGCCTGCTGGTAATAGGTGATGGCAAGTTCTAACTGCTTTTGCTGCTGGCAGGCATTGGCCAGACTATGAAATGCTTCAGGGTAATCCGGTTTGAGGGCGATCGCCTGCTGGTGGTAGGCAATGGCAGCCTCAAATTCTCCCTGCTGCTGTAATACATTTCCCAAACTGTTACAGATGTCGGGCGCATTTGGCTTGATTGCCAACGCCTGCCGATAGATATCCAGGGTTTCCGCCAGTTTGCCCTGCCGCTGTAAAGTTGCCCCCAGATTATGTAATGCCTCCACATAATCCGGTTTCAGGGCGATCGCCGTTTGCAAATGGGCCACCGCTTCCTCCAACCGTCCCAGGTCTTTCAGGATTGATCCCAAATTATTGTGGGCTTCCGGATAGGCAGGATACAGGGTTAAAGCTTGTTCATAGGCAGCGATCGCCGCTTCCAGGTCGCCCAGTTGCCATAGAGCATTCCCCAGGTTGTTATGCACCTCTGGCTGGTCTGGTCGCAGAGCCAACGCCTGCCGATAGTAGGTAGCCGCCGCCTCGGCATTGCCCTGGCCCTTCAGCACCACTCCCATACTGTTGTAGGAGTCGGGGTTATCTGGTTGGAGGATTAATACCTGCTCAAAGCAGCTAACGGCCTCGTGAAAACGGCCCTGCTGGTAGATGAGCGCCCCCAATAGGTTCAAAGCGTCCACATAATCGGGTTGCTGTTCTAGCAGGCGACGGTAGACCTGTTCGGCCTGGTCAAGCCGTCCTTCTTTCTGATGGTGTAAGGCGAGTTGTAAACTGTCAGGCGGGTTTGCCATTAGTGGAGATCCCTACCACGGATGTCTGGCAGACTATTGTAGCCAGCATCGTCAAATCTCACCATGCTTCGTTGAAATGCTTATTCAGGCAGGTTGGCGATCGCGGCCAGAACGCCAGGGTACTGGCCTTTCTCCCGACCTTAAGGATCGTAGGTTTAAGAAATCCGCCAACTGTACGAGCGGATTTAGCCGATCAATCGGCATCCAGCAATGGATTTGACGACAAAACCCGCCCCTACCCAATATCGAACTTATTTCATTCCCCACCACTATTGGCGGCATTGGGTGTTCAGCCGAACGCCGCTACAACCAGACTGGATGGTTTGTGTGGATGTGGTGGCTCCCAATGGGTGCGGGTAAGGGCAATTCGTGCAGGCATCCTTGAGACGCTCCCCATCGCCCAATCTAATTAAAAATCTAATTAAATAATTCCAAAACTTGCTTAATATAGGCTTTCAGCTTCTCACAGCGCTCTTCCGTGGGACAACTTTCACCCTCAAACGTCCAGTTTTCGACGGTTGACAGCCACCACCGTTTACCCCGGTGGTCAAACCCGGCCAGTTCTACCCCAATCGCCCGTCGCTCCCCCGTTTCCCCATCTTCATGGAAGCGAATTTGCAGCAAAATACTCCGGCTCTGTAGCGACTTCAACACACCGGGAAAATGGAACCCAATATCAATCGAGTCAGGGTCAACCAGTTCACGGGTATCCGGGTCATTGGCCCAGGGTTTCAAGTCTGACCTCGCATCGGGAAACTCAGCTTTGAACAGGTTAACTACAGCGGCAATTTTACTGGTAGTTTCCAGGCTTTTTGCCTGTTCGGCTGCATTCACTAGCGACTCCTCTCGAGCTAATGAGACTAGGATTTATGTCAGATTAACTCAAACATTATTAATAAAACTGTAATCTTTGTAAGATTCTAAGGTTTTCCCTGAAATTGTTGCTGCAACTCCTTACTCATGGCGTTGGACAGGAAATTGACCAGCATTGTATCAAAGCGATTCTCTAATTGTGTCAGGCGTTCAATGCGCTCTTCTAACCGTGCCAGCCGCACTTTAGTGTCCACATCGCCACTGACAGAAACGACCTCCCGACCAGCACTAACACCAGTAGTAGCCTGTAGTCCCTGCTGGGAGAAACGGCAAACCAACTCCGTCACTGAAACACCATCGGCCTGGGCCTTTAATTTGAGTTCTTCCAGTAAACGTTCGGGCAAGCGAAAACTAACTAATCGTTTTTCCATAGGAATTTGGGGCATCCTGGAACATCTGTATCATAACCTGTATCAACAAAATAGTACATATGTATGTATGATGGGCAAGGGAATTAAATAAGTTCGATATTGGGTAGGGGTGGGTTTAGCCGATCAATCTGGATCTAGCAATGAATTTGACAGCAAAACCCGCCCGTACAGTATGCGCGTTGATTAACTCCACGATTCTCAGCAGAGAATTAACTTTTCATTCCATTCTAGAACGTATATACTACATATATTGATTCGTATGTACTACTTAATCGGATGGATGCATCGCTAATATGCATCGCTAGCATGCATCATTAACATATTCATCATCCAGAACTGTTGGCTTCACTTTACCCCCTCGCCATATAGGGAGGAGACGCATGTACGCTTCAGACGATACTACAGAGTATGAGAGACGGTTCTGTATCTATGCTTTTGAGTGCGCCAAACGAGCCTTGCAAGGGTTTCCAATCAGTCGAGAGTCACAGCAACGATTGGATCACCTCTGTGGGCAATGGGGATTACAAGCGACGCATGTAGCAGAAATTGACGAAAAAATCTTTGCAAACAGAGATTTTTTGTGGCAGCTTTCGGGTGATATTGGCGGGTTGAAAGCAGTCCTGGCAAAAATGGCGATGGAGTGTTTATACCCAGTAGAGCCACAGCCAGGGCAGCCGCAATCGCCATTAGACAACCCCACTCCTATAGCAGTTGAGCCTGCAGCAGAATTACCAGCACCCGTCCCAGAGATTACACCTCAGGAGCGATCGCCCTTTCCCTGGTGGGGTGTTCTCTGGATTGCCGTTACTGTCGTTGGCGTCGGGGCAATAGGCGGCGGGGCCTTACTCGTGATCACGGGCCAACCGCTAGATGAACCATCCGCAACACCCTCATCTGGGGCCAGTCCATTACCCAGTTCTGTACCCACCACCCCCGCCAGGGAAGGCAATGAAACGCTACCGTTGGCACCCGCACCTGCACCGTCTCCGTCTGAAGCAGCACCGTTTGAACCAGCACCGTCTTCCACCACTGCACCTGTGACGAACCAGACTCCGGCGGATGTAGTGCGCGATCGCCTGCCCGCCCTGAACCTGAATGCAGACTTTTTTAACCAACTACATCAGAATGTAACGGGTGCAAATCGCTGGGAAACAATGGCTCCGCCAGAACAAACTCGGTCTGCCCATAAGTTACTCGACACGTTAGAAAAGGGCCTGAGCCAGCAGGCAATAGGCAAACTGGGCAGTTATCACATCAATCAATTAGCACCCAGACAGCTGGCCCTATCGCCTTCGACCCAGTTTCAAAAAGAACTTGATCGGCTCACCGACGACAAATTTTTTCAACTATTTCCCGATTGGCGAGGACGCAAGCTTCCGGGGACTGGCCTGGATCAGGTCTGGCTGGGCATGTTGGACGATGTCTTAACAGCCAGGGAACAACAACAGTAACAGGACTGTAGGGGCAGGTTTGGCAAACGTGTATGACAGAATCAGTCATTTGCCGGCAAAACCTGCCCCTACCGGGTTCTATGAAGTTAACAACCGATCGCAGCCTTACTGACGGGCACTTTCGGTTGCTTTTTGTTGTGCCAGCACGACCCGATATCGCTCGACTAAGTTAATAAACTCAGCCCGGTAACCTTCCGCATCGCGACCTTTGGCTTGATTAGCCAGGCGTAATACGGTGTCAATCGTTGTCTGCCCTTTAAATTCGGAATCGCGTAGCAGCATCCCATACATGGCAACCGCCGCCGCAAATTGCAGATTGTTAGAGGCACTGATGGCTGTCACATCGCGATCGCGAATTACCTCTATCAACAACTGACTGGTAGAACCAGTGGGTTGTTTATAACGCAGTTTCACCTGCATCAACTCATCACTAGCCGTTGTCGGGCTGGACTGATTCTGTTGTTGATACTTGAGTGGATCAACCGTTGGTAATTTAACGCTACTGGTTACGCCAACGGGAATGATTTCATACAGGGCTGTTACCGTGTGTCCGGCACCAATTTCGCCAGCATCCTTTGTATCGTCGTTAAAGTCCTGGTCACGCAACAAACGATTTTCGTAACCGATTAAACGGTATGCCTGCACTTTCGCTGGGTTAAATTCCACCTGGATTTTCACATCTTTGGCGATGGTAAACAGCGTGCCCCGCAGGTCTTTGACCAATACCTTTTTCGCTTCCATCAGGTTGTCGATATAGGCATAGTTACCATTGCCTTTGTTGGCTAATTGCTCCATCTTGCCGTCTTTGTAATTGCCCATGCCGAAGCCCAGGACGGTTAGGAAAATGCCGCGATCGCGTTTTTGCTCAATCAATCGCACCAGTTCCCCATCGCTGGAAACACCCACATTAAAATCGCCATCCGTCGCCAGGATCACCCGGTTATTGCCCCCTTTCAACAAATTCTCCTGGGCAATTTTGTACGCCAGTTCAATGCCTGCCCCACCTGCGGTGGAACCACCCGCTTCCAGGTTATCAATCGCCGCCAGAATTTTTTCCTTCTGATTACCGGGGGTTGGCGGTAGTACCAGGCCCGCATTCCCCGCGTACACCACCATTGTCACCTTATCCTGGGGCGATAGTTGATTAACCAGCAAACACAGGGATTGTTTCACCAGTGGCAATTTGTTCGGTGGTTGCATCGACCCGGAAACATCCACCAGAAAAACTAAATTACTCGGTTGCAAGGTCTGTAATTGCTTGCCCTGTAAACCAATTTGCACCAGCTTGTGTTGGGGATTCCAGGGTGCTGCTGCTACATCGGTGTTGATCGAAAACGGGCGATCGCCCTCCGGTTGAGGGTAGTCGTAGGAGAAATAATTAATCATTTCTTCTAACCGCACCGCATCCTTGGGTGGCAGTTGCCCCTGCTGCAAGAACCGCCGCACGTTACTGTACGATGCCGTGTCTACATCAATCGAAAAGGTAGAGAGGGGATTGCTACCGGGACGCTGAAACGGATTGTCCGTAATGACATTGTAATCTTCGGTATTGAAGGTACCCGGTCGATGGATACGTTGATCACGGGGTAACCCGCCGGATGATAACCGAGTCGATAACTGATCGCCGCCCGTTACAGTTGGCATGGGAGCCGGAGCAACAGGCGCGATCGCAGGCCGGGAACCCGCACCATCACGTCGACCGGGTATCCCTTGACGGGGGGGTTGAAAAGCAGGACGGTTACCACTTGCCGGAGCAGGACTGACGGGGCGAGTGGCGGGTAAATTCAATGGGGCAACATTAACAACGCTCCCATTCAGTTTGGTCGTTGTCGAAAACTGTTGGCGTTGCAGGGAATGATCACGGGCTTCTAACGCATCAACCCGTCCATCATTGGCCAATTCTGGTCGATATAGCTTCTGAAGTCGCTGCACCGTATCCCGATCGGTCTGGCTAACGGTCGTACCATAGACCGTTAAAGCATCCATCTGATTGGCGACTGCCTGTAAAACCACTGCAAACTCATAGCGGCTTAAGGGGCGATTGACCAGTCGTTTCTGGCAAGTCGCACCGAGGTTAGTCGTATATTCACCCAGGGAAATGTTGTATCGCTGAATTAACCCATTGAGAGCCTGCACATCGGGATGGGTAGGGGGAAGCGTCACTGCTGAACGTTCTGACGTTTCAGGGGGCGATGCCTGCAGGGCTAATGGCGAGACTAACCCTGGTGCCAGCAACAATATGAGTGTCAACGCACTCAAGCGTCGCCATTGGAGAAATCGGAAAAATTGAGACATGGCTTCAACCCCTCGTACCGAACGTTGGCTTGATCGTAGAAGATTTGCCCGGTTATCCACTCACTGTTGCAAAAAAAGTAACGGGGCGATCGCCAATCGCCATCACCCTCCATAGGTCAGAGGTAATGGCAGAGCTACCTTTCTAAGATGGCAGTTACACAGGTGGGTGGTGCTGCATCGCAGGCTGAATGGGAACGACGTTTCAATTCACCAACGCTGAATTCAGATTCAGAATCAGCAACACCCATCGTTGGTGCTAGATGTTTGGAGAGGATCGGTATGAAAGTTCCACCAGAAATTACCTATCGTAATGTGGATAAAACCGGGGCGATCGCCACGCTGGTAGACGAAAAAATTGCCAAGCTAGAACGGGTCTGTAACTACATCAATAGTTGCCAGATTGCCATTGAAAAAGACCACGATCGCCCGCGCGGTGGTAGTCCCTTTCGGGTGCGGATCGATGTCACTGTGCCACCCAACCATGAACTGGTTGCCGAAAGTAGCCCCGGTGAACCAAACCAGTATCCCAAACTGGAAACCGTGATTCGGGATGCCTTCAGCAAAATGGAACGACAACTGAAGGATTTGTCTGATTTACAACGAGAAAGTTCCCAATCCAAAAACCATGTGGCTGCCGATGAAACTGCCGCACTGGTCACCCAACTATTTCGGGAAGACGGCTATGGCTTTATCAAGTCCTTAGCGGGTGAGGATATTTACTTTCACCGCAACAGCGTTCTCCATGACGACTTTGATCGTATCGAGATTGGTACAGGTGTCAGGTTTGCGGCCGCAGAAGGGGACAAAGGGTTGCAAGCTACCACCGTCCAGATTGTCGATAAACCCGGATCACGGGCTGGCAAAGCCACCGAAACCATGATTGAACCGCCCCTGGGATGGGGTACATGACCGGCAAATGGATTGGGTTGATGGCGATCGCACTTCTCTTACCAGGGTGCGATGCCATCAGCCAAGTTCGTCCACTGTTGCCCCAACTCCAAGTTCGTCCACCCGCACCAACTCTGCCAGTCCAGTCTACGGCAGTTGGGCAGATGGAAACCCAGACGCACCAGCGGATTAATATCATCCGGCAACAACAGGGTTTAACGCCTCTACGCCAAAATCCCAGATTGGCACAGGTTGCCCGTAATTACAGCCGCCGCATGGCAGAGCAAAACTTTTTCAGCCACACCAGCCCGCAAGGGGACACAATGGTGCAACGGGTCAAGTCAGCGGGGATCTTTTACCTGGTCATTGGTGAAAATTTGTTTACCAGTACCAACATTCCCCAACCCGTTCCGGCAGCAGTGAACGGCTGGATGAATAGCCCCGGACACCGGGCTAACATTTTGCGTCCAGAATACCGCGAAACGGGAATTGGGGTCTGGCGACGGGGCAATACCTACTATTTCACTCAGTTATTCATGCGTTCCATTTAGGTGATCTCTAAGAAAAATGAACCCTGGTGTAGGGGCAGGTTTTGCCGAAGTTCCTGGCGTTAACTATAGCGATCCTATTTGGATTGTGAAAAAGGATTCCTTTGGAATCCTTTTTCACAAAGCCCTTACCATTCACAAATGATTTAGGACTGCTATATAAACTGTAGGGGTGGGTTTAGCCGAGCAATCTACATCCAGTAATGAATTCGACACCAAAACCCGCCCCTACGAAATCTCGAACTTATTTAATTCCCGTTCCTTAGTCCGCATTTTCCTGGGGACTATGTTCGGGCAATTGTTCGATAATGTCCTCCACTAATTGCCGCTCCGGTTCGGCATTTGCCTGGCTTAAGCGATGTTCCAGACTATTTCTTAAAACACCTAATTGATACGTGTTAAGGGAAACCGCGATCGCTTTGGCTGTCTCAGGTTCATCCTGCCACGTTTGTAGATGAGAGTTGAAGTGGTCATTAATTTCTGTTATCAGGCTATAGGCTTCTTCGTAATTATTAGTGCCATAGGTGAGTAAAATTTCCTCCCGCTGGCGATCGCTATCCGCCGCAAATTTTCCTGCCTGTTCCTGAGCTTGCAGCTTGGCAATTGCCTGCTTAATTTCCTGCTGCATTAAGTCCAATTGATAACGATTAATCATGATCGGAAGAGCATCCATAGTTTCGGTACCTTAGCGTTAGCAGTTTGCCGCAATTTTAATGAGGCATTACCACAAGCGCCATCCACCCGTTGATAGTTATTCTCTCAACTATTCTCTCAACCCTCCAGCCACACCCACGCCAACACATGGCCCTAGATTGTTGCCAAGAGAAGACGGTCACTGATCATTAGCCCATTCCAATAACCAATGACAGAGCTATATCTAGAATTGTGTCTAATTGTTGCGTATCTTGTCGCGATCGCCCTACTTCAAATTTTCCTCACAAATCCCACGTACCGTGAAATTGTTGCCCTGCTTCCAAACCACGTGATTTGCCTTGAGGCAGCGCCGGACGGAACGTTTTACAGATAAATTCCAATGAAACACATTGACCAGATTTACTCCTATGATTTGCCAGGGCAAGTATTCGGCAACTGGCAAATTCAGTTTCGTCTTCGCATTTACTTTCCCCACCCGGAGCAACAGACTGTCATCATTTCCGATGCCAGTTCAACTACAGGTTGGTTCATTCCCTACAAAGTTGAATATCTGGCAAATTTGATTGTTAAACAGTTTCGGCTCAATCCTGATCTTGTTGTGTGGATTGAACACTATTCCAAGAATGTCAGAAAACCAACCTGTGCCGAGTTCAGCCATGTACAGTTTAACTGGCAAGATGGCATTGCCACCGCACCCGCATGGAGCCCGCTCGCGCCCGAAATCGTCACTATCATGACTGGCGAAACATTACAGCTTTCCGCGAAAAAATGGCATCACTGGTTGTAATGTTCTATCCTCCTACCACTCCTCTCTCTTTTCGAGTATCCAGTATCGAGCAGTCAAGGTTGGAGGTTAGCTGTGAAGCAAGGCTGGTATTACCGCCTCAAAGAGTTGAAACCATTTAGTTTCCCTCTTTTACTGGGCGGGCTCGCGTCGGTTGCAGTCATCGTCATGTGGCAAATGGTGCGATCGCCCCTACCAATCGCAGTTCTACTGAGCGGGTTAGGTCTTATCTGGGTTATTACCGGGTTGCTGGAACAGGTACGCCGTCTCCGCCTTCGCCTTCACCAATTAGCCGAAACCAACCAGCACCTCCAGCACGAACTAAATGTCGTCAAACGGGCCGAAGCGGATTGCCAGGAAATGGAAGCCAGCTTAAGAGCATCGCAGGCTCGCTTCTCCGGCATTCTAGAAATTGCGAACGATGCCATCATTGCCATTGATACCAACCAGCGGATTACCCTGTTTAACCAGGGAGCCGAAACCATCTTTGGTTACACCGCCGCCGAAATTTTGGGACAACCCCTGAGCCAATTGTTACCAGCCCAATGTGCCGCCGCCCATGCGCACCACGTCAACCAGTTTGCCCAGTCCTCCGGTCAGGCCCGCCGGATGAATGAACGAGGCGAAGTCCAGGGGCAACGCAAAGATGGCACCGTTTTTCCCGCAGAAGCATCGATCGCCAAACTCGAAATTGACGGCGAAGTTATCTATACGGCCATTCTGCGTGACATCACCGCCCGGAAACAGGCAGAAACCGCTTTGCGTGACAGCGAAGCCCGCTTTCAGGCATTTATGAACCATAGTCCGGTTGCCGCCTGGATTACTGACAGCAACGGCATCATGCTCTATGCCAGCCAATCTTACCTGCAAACCTTTAAGGTTCCCGTCCCTGACATTGTGGGTAAGTCGGTTTTCGAAATTTACCCAGCCGAATTTGCCCAACACTTTTTCACGAACATTCAAACGGTGGCCCAAACGCAGCAAGTCCTGGAGGCGATCGAACTGGCTCCCTGTATTGAGGGTGACACAAGGACGTTTTTAGTCTACAAATTCCCCGTTCTCGAAACCGTCGGGCAAACCCTGATTGGCGGTATGGCCGTTGATGTCACAGCCCAGAAATGGACTGAGGCAGCCCTGCGACAAAGTGAGGCCACCAAACAAGCCATGATCGAAGCAATGCCCGATTTATTGGTACGGATGAAAGGTGATGGTCTTTATTTGGACTTTATTTCCAACCCCGAATTCAACATTGTCAATCCCCATTGCATTCGGGAACGGGGTGTTAATGTGGTTAACGTCCTGCCGCCCGATCTGGCCCAGAAACGGATGCATCACACGCAACAAGCCCTCCAAACTGGCAAGATGCAAGTTTATGAACATGAACTACTAATCAAAGGGCAAACCTGTTACGAAGAAGTGCGGATTGTGCCAATGGAGCATGAGGAGGTACTGGTCGTCGTGCGGGACATTACGGAACGGAAAAAAGCCGAACTAGAACTGCGCCACGCCAAGGAAGCCGCCGAAGCCGCCAACCTCGCTAAAAGTCTCTTTCTGGCCAATATGAGCCATGAACTGCGCACCCCCTTGAATGTGATCCTGGGATTCGTGCAGGTGATGGGGCATGATCTCTCGCTTTCCCAGGAACAACAGGAGAACTTGCAAATTATCCATCGCAGTGGCGACCACTTGCTGAATTTGATTAATGACGTGCTGGATCTTTCCAAAATTGAAGCGGGACACGTCGTTTTGACAGAAACCAATATTGACCTGGTTGCCCTGCTCGATTCCCTGCACACCATGTTTCAGCAACGGGCGATCGCCAAAGACCTGTTGTTTACCCTGGATATTGCCGAAACCGTACCTCAATACATCGTTACCGATCCGGGTAAACTCCGCCAAATTCTCATTAACCTGTTAAGCAATGCGATCAAATTTACCAGACAGGGAAGCGTGACGTTACGCGTCCGCACAAAGTCCGGGCCAAAGGAACGTACCGAAAGCAATGCCCCCGCCAATCCGACGATCTCCCTCCAATTTGAGGTAACAGATACGGGGATTGGCATCCCGGTCACTGATCTGGAAACTATTTTTGATGCATTTGTGCAGGCCCAGGGCGGGAAGAATGTCACCGAAGGCACGGGGTTGGGACTAGCCATTAGCCGTCGCTTTGCCCGGTTAATGGGAGGTGACATTACGGTAACCAGTCAGGTTGATCGTGGTAGTACGTTCTGCCTCAACCTTGACGTGGTTGTCGCGGCCAGTGCCACGAACCTGACCACACCTGTACCCGATCAGATCGTTGGCCTCGCTGCCGATCAACCGGACTATCGTATTCTCGTGGTCGATGATCAGTTAGAAAATCGGCGACTATTGACTAAGGTATTGAAGAAGTTGGGTCTGGCGGTCGAAGAGGCCACCAATGGGCGCGAAGCCGTCCAAATTTGGCAAGAATGGCAACCCCACCTGATCTGGATGGACATTCGTATGCCCATTCTGGATGGTTATGAAGCCACGAAACAAATTCGGGATCAGGAAACATGGGGAATAACTGGCGACTTACACACCCCAGCGATCGCCGAACCCGACCAAAACCTACGGGAACGAACGAAAATTATTGCTCTGACTGCTTTTGCCTCCCACAGCGATCGCTCTCTGGCATTGATGGCAGGTTGTAACGACTACGTCAGCAAACCCTTCCGCCAGGAAACCCTCTTTCAAAAAATGGCAGAACATCTGGGGTTAGAGTATTGCTATGCGGGGTTAGAAGCGGCGATCGCGCCCCCCAACCACCCTGGCACCAGTAGCACAACGGATACAATGCTGCGCGCAGCATTAGCAACCATGCCCAATCGCTGGCTCGTCGAATTGGAAGATGCGGCGCTTTGCTGTGATGACAATCGCGTGCGTCAACTGATCAACCAGATTCCCCCGGAACAAACGACGTTGATGACCCGGTTATCTCGTTTTGTAAATGACTTTCATTTTGAGCAAATTGCTGAACTGATTCGGGAACCTTTAGAATAGCCGCGTCTACAGAGTATCGTCGCCCCTACAGGCGACCGGCCGATCGCCCTTACTTCAGGAGTATGAAATAGTCACTAAGTGTCAGTATCCGATCCGGATTCCGTATTACAAATAGCTGCTGTTCTCAATTTTATTTCTGCCTAGAAATAGTTCCGCATACGAGTTCTTCATTTATTAATCTCTACCAAAAACATTTTTCAACGTCCGCCCATTGGTCATGCTGTTTCAAAATCTCCCAACGTCCGTCAACATTTTGTTGGTTGATGATACTCCTGATAACCTACGTTTGCTAGCACGCATGTTGGAAACGCAGGGATATAAGGTGCGTAAAACAACCAGTGGCAGAATGGCATTACAGGCCGCCCAGCGCGAACCCCCCGATCTAATTCTGCTAGACATTAACATGCCCGACCTCAACGGCTATGAAGTTTGTCAACAGTTAAAGCAGACCGATAATACCCGTCATGTTCCCGTCATCTTTATCAGTGCCCTGGATCAAATCAGCGACAAGGTTCAGGCATTTGAACTCGGTGGCATGGATTACATTACTAAACCATTTCAAGAACTGGAAGTCTTAGCACGGGTGCGGACGCAACTGATCATCCAGCAACAGCAGCGCCAACTGATCATTCAAAATCACCGACTAGAACAGGAAGTACAGGAACGGCTAGAGGCCGAAGCCGAGATTCGGCGACTCAATACAAACCTGGAACAAACCGTACAGTTGCGTACTGCTGAACTCCAACAGGCGTTGAATTTTGAAGCAACCTTAAAACGCATTTCTGATCAGGTCAGGGATTCCCTTGACCAGCACAAAATTCTGCAGGCGGCCGTCGAGGAGTTGGCCCAGGTACTCCATGTCCATTGTTGCGATGCCGTCCTTTACAGCCCCGATCGCCTCACTTCCACCATTCGTTATCAATATATAGAACCCAATCTCGCCCCCACCCAGGGACAAATGCTGTACATGGCAGATGCTCCCGAACTGTACGACCAACTGCAACAGCGCTATTGTTTTGCGTTCTGCCAAATTCAACCCAGTCCCATTCGTAACCATTCCGCCATCCTGGCCTGTCCCATCTTTGACCATCAGGTGTCAGCCCAGGGAATATTGGGTGATCTGTGGTTGTTTAAACCAATCGAAGCGGAATTTAGTGAATCTGAAATTCGCCTGGTACAACAGGTTGCCAACCAGTGTGCGATCGCCCTGCGGCAGGCCCAACTTTTCGATGCGGCCCAGGCACAGGTCAGGGAACTGCAACGCCTGAACCAGCTAAAAGATGACTTTCTCAGTACCATTTCCCATGAACTGCGTACCCCCATCGCCAATATGCAATTGGTCATTCAAATGCTGGGAATCATGACAGCGCAGGGGCAGAATTTCATCGAACAGACCCAGACAAAACCACAGAACCAGAAAGTAATGCAATACTTTCAGATTCTGCAAGAAGAGTGTGACAATGAGTTGAAACTCGTCGAAGATCTGTTGAAGTTACAGCAGATTGAAGCAGGCATCAACATTCTGCGACCAACGACAGTCAATCTGCAAACCTGGCTACCGCATGTGGTAGAAAACTTTGAACTGCTTACCCATGACCAGCAGCAAACCCTTCAGATCAATCTCGCACCTGACTTACCACCCCTGACAGCCGATATATCCAGCCTGAGCCGTATCATTACCGAACTCTTAAATAATGCGTGTAAATACACGCCAGCGGGCGGACACATCACCATCACCGCCAGAATCGTAGCCGCCAGGCTCCACCTGCAAGTGACCAATACGGGCATTGAAATTGCTCCCACCGAATTAGGCCGCGTTTTTGATAAGTTCTACCG
>CAZGDE010000064.1:0-22370 GCA_964524315.1 uncultured bacterium | reverse complement strand
GTGTTGCATGAGAACCTGTCAATGTGGCTTACCGTTATTGACTCGGTCAGTTTAGAGATCAACGTTGGGTACCGCCAAACGGGGCTGGCAAAAAGCTGCCACAAACCGCCGCAGTCCCCTGAGGGCCCCTACCCCAGAGGCTCCATCGCAGGTCAGAACCAGGGTTAATGGGACAATGGCAGTCGTGACACCGCCGAAAATATCGTCCTGGAGGTGATTAAACCGGATGAAATTGGTGATTGTCATTATTGAGGCAAATGAACGGTAGATTAAACTCACTAAAAGCGACCCCTTTTAGAGAAAGGATCGCCTATAAATAAAAATCGGCTGGAGAACGGAGTTTGTCCTCTGCGATCGTGCGCTCGAAGAAGTCTCAACAACAGACTGCTGAGAATGATTACCGAGCGAATTCAAGCCCTGAAAAACTAAATCTTAATCGGGCATCTCGATTACTTGAGGTTTAGTCGAATTGAGTTTCAAACTAATCTCACATCTACGATAAATTCCAAATAGTGAAATTATTTGGATGCTTTTAACTGTATGCCACTCTGGGTAATTATGCTCACTGACTGAGCAAGAAAAAAGTTTTTGTTTGTATAGAAATTCTTCTATATGTTCTTAGATCACTGGCACCATTGAGCCAGTGATTGGGGATAGCAGTCCAAAAATTTGTTGTAGCGGTAGAATAAAGATAAAGGTTATTGTCTGGAATTGATTAAGTCACTAGCTGGTTTTGAACATGGTTGTTAACGCCGCGAAGCTGACCGAAAATAATGCTATTCAACACTCGCCATTTTGATACCTCTTTAATAGAAGGTAGAACCGACGTTTTTACCCATGCACCTTGACAAATAGGGTTCCTGTAATTTGGGGCTCATCTCCCCCAGAATTTGCAAGGGTTTCTTCAGAGTAAAAAGAGTGCCAACAAGGGTGTATCCTTTCTGTCAGTACTCCCCTCTCCCTATCATGCCTGTCCCGATCGCCTGTTATCTACGAGTCTCTTCTCGCACGCAGAAAACCGATAGTCAAAAAGCTGAAATTGAGCAATGGCTCCTGCGGCATGGGTATGATCCGGCTCAAGTCCAGTGGTTTGAAGATAAGGAGTCGGGCAAAACGATGAAACGACCGGCGTTTGACCAGTTGCAAAGTGCGATTTTTGCGGGTTTCATTAAAATGGTGGTGGTGTGGAAGCTTGACCGCATTTCGCGTCGCCTTAAAGATGGCATTAATACCCTGGCTAACTGGTGTGAACGGGATGTGCGGGTGGTGTCAGTGACGCAGCAAATTGATCTCAATGGGGCGATCGGCAGTATGCTCGCCAGTGTCATGTTTGGACTGGCCGAGATTGAACTCGAATACCGCCGTGAACGGCAAGCAGCAGGCATTAAGGTTGCCCGTGCGCGGGGCGTTTACCAGGGACGGCAGCGGGGCTCAACCAAAGCGAAACCACAACGCGCCCGAGAACTGCGTGAGCGTGGGTTGACGGTGCCAGAAATTGCCAAGTCTCTAGGTACCAGCGAGCGCACTGTGTTTCGCTATCTCACAGCTGCAGCCACAGTGAATGGGGATTGAGGAGCAACGGAACAGAAAGGACGTTAAGACTGAAACGCTACCAATTTTTGAGGCGTGCGGATTGGCGGTCGAGGCAGCCTGGATACTGATATACATTGAGGTGAAAAGTCAGGCGGAGTCGAGCCTTGCGGCGCGGAACTGATTCAGAATATGCGGGGTGGTAGACCTACCTTAGGGCGACAAAGTTGTCACAATCTTGAAACTGCTAAGATTAGACAGCCGTAGAAATACTTCAAATTCTGTCGCTTCGGTCGTTCCTCTTTCGCTTCCCAGGCTGGATTCTAGATATGTCAATACACCGAACTGTTCTTGTCATTGCTGACCCGAGTGACGATGTTATCGATTATGGGCAGCAGTTACAGCACAACTCGGATGTGGCCTATGAAATTCTTTCGGGGCAATATAGCAATCTGGATCTTCCCCTGCCTCAATCGCAGCACATTGATGGCATTCTCTTGGATCTACATTCCCGCTCCAGCCGCAATATATTGCTGCGCCAGTTAAAGGAACAGATGAGGGATGGCTGCCCGCCGATTGTGGTGGTTGATGACGAAGATACGGAGGGTGCAGTCCAGGCTTTCAGGCATGGCGCGGCGGATTATTTGGTCAGGAGCCAATTAACTGCTAACGCGTTGTGTCGGGCAATGGGGGACGCGATCGCAAACGCCGAACTCCGCCGAGCGCAGCATCAGCGTCAGAACCAGACCATTGAGACGCTACAACAGCTCAACCAGGAATTAACCCAGCGGGTCGCTGAGCTGCAAACGTTAGTAGATATTTTGCCGGTGGGAGTGGCGATCGCGGCCGATCCCGCCTGTACACAGATGCACAGTAACGCTTACCTGCGGCGATTGCTGGGGGTTGCCACTGGCGACAATATCTCGAAGAGTGCGCCCGCTTCCAAGCAACCGCCCTATCGAACTTTCTGCAATGGGGAGGAAATTGCCGCCGAAAATTTGCCGATGCAGGTTGCTGGTCGATCGGGCGAGCCAGTGTGCGATGTAGAATTTGATATTTTGTTGCCCGATGGGAGTCTGCGCCAACTGCTGTGCTATGCAACGCCCCTGCGAAGCGACCAAAATCAAATCCGAGGGGTCGTCGGCGCGTTTCTGGACATCACGGAGCGCCATCAAGACGCAGTAGCCCTCAAAGCCAGTCAGCAGCGCTACCGCGAACTGGCCGAAGCGATGCCCCAAATGATTTGGACCGCCGATGCCAATGGCGTTGTGACCTACCGCAATCAGCGCTGGTACGAATACACTGGCATGAGTGAGGCGGCGTCCATCGGGGCCGCCAGAGCCGATGCCGTTCATCCCGATGAGCGAGATCATGCTTTGCAGGTGTGGCGGACTGCGATCGCAACGGGAGAGCCCTTTGAAATAGAGTGCCGCTTTCGCCGTTGGGATGGCGAGTATCAGTGGTTTATCTGCCGGGCCATGCCCACCCGAGAAGGGCAGGAACCCATCACAGGTTGGATTGGCACGATTACTAATATTGATAACCAGAAGCAGCTAGAAGCCAAACTGTTAGATGAGGTTGCTAACCGCCAGCAGGCCGACATCGCTTTGCAGCAAAGTCAGAAACGTCTTGAACTAGCAATGGAAGCCGCCCAGATGGGCAGTTGGGATTGGGATATTCAAACTGGCAAAGTTCATTGGTCTACCAGTCTAGAGCGCTTATTCGGTATGGCTCCCGGTAGCTTTGATGGGCAGTATGAAACCGTCAAGGGCATGATTCATCCTGACGATCTGCCCTGGGTTGAGCAAGCCATTCATCGCGCCGTTGATGACAGGGAAGACTACAACATTGAGTTTCGCTTCATCAAGCCCAATGGAACGATGCGCTGGGCATTGGGCTTGGGGCGAGTTTTCTATGATGCCAACGGCACCCCCGTCACCATGACTGGGATTGATATGGACATCTCAGAACGCAAGCAGACAGAAGCTAACCTGCGCGCCAGCGAAGAGCGATTTCGTCAGATGGCAGACAACACACCCATGAAGATCTGGGTAACAGATGCCACCGGGTATTGCACCTATCTCAACCAGCGCTGGTACACCTTCACCGGGCAAACGGAAGCAACCGCCTTGGGATTTGGTTGGCTGGAGGCTGTACACCCCGATGACCGTGAATTTTCTAAAGTCGCCTTTCTGAATGCGATCGAGCAGCAAGCGGCGTTTCAACTGGAATATCGGTTGCGTCGTCAGGATGGTCAATACTGCTGGGCGATCGATGCTGCCATCCCCTGGCTTGGGCAGGAGGGCGAGCTGAAAGGCTACATCGGTTCCGTGGTGAATATTCACGATCGCAAACAGGCTGAACTGGCGCTGCAAGAAGCTCACATTCAGCTAGAAGCGGCTCTCGTGGCGGGAGGAATCTACACTTGGCGCTGGAATATTTCTGAGGATGTGTTTACTGCCGATCGCAATTTTGCCCATCTGTTCGGCGTCGATCCTGAGGCCGCAGCCACCGGTGTGCCCCTGGAGAACCTGCTAAACCGCATTCATCCCGACGATCGCCCTCGCATCGTTGCCAGCATTGAACACGCGATCGCAACTGGTGAACACTACACCGAAGAGTACCGCGTCCTGAATGCGGACGGAGAAGAACGCTGTGTGATTGCCCGGGGACAGGTTGAATATGATGCGAACGGGAAGGCGATCGCGTTTCCGGGTGCCCTGGCTGACATTACTGAACGCAGAAAAACCGAGGAGGCGTTGCGGTTCTCGGAGGAGCGCTATCGCACCCTGTTTGAATCGATGGACGAAGGCTTCTGCGTCATTGAAATGATCTTTGATCAGAATGATCAACCCATCGATTACATCTTTTTGGAAACGAACCCGGCGTTTGAGCGGCAGTGTGGGCTTTACAATGTCCAGGGCAAGCGGATGCGTGAGCTGATTCCGCACCATGAGAACCATTGGTTTGAAATTTACGGTAGCGTTGCCCAAACCGGCACCCCGATCCGGTTTGAGAATTCGGCGGAAGCGTTGCAGCGGTGGTATGACCTGTATGCCTATCGTGTTGGTCTTCCAAATGAGCGAAAGGTGGCCGTTCTCTTTAAAGACATCACTGAGCGCAAACTCGCCGAGGACGCTCTGCGCCAGAGTGAGGACCGCTTCCGGATCGCCGTCAAATCAGCTCAGTTGGGCACCTGGGACTTGAATCCGAAGACGGGCGTTTTGAAATGGGACGATCAGTGCAAAGCCGTATTTGGCATGTCACCTACTGCTAACGTTGACTACGACATTTTTCTGGCGGGCTTGCATCCTGACGATCGCGATCGCACCCAGCAGGTGGTGCTGCAATCCTTCGATCCGGAGGGCGATGGTGAGTACGACATTGAATATCGCACCGTGGGACTTGAAGATAGCATTGAACGATGGGTTGCCGCGAAGGGAAAAGCCTTTTTCAACCCGGCTGGAGAGGTCATTCGCTTTATCGGAACGGTGCTGGACATTACCGAGAAGAAACGGGCAGAATCCGAACGCGAACAGCTCCTTCAGCGCGAACAGGCTGCCAGAGCAGAAGCTGAACGGGTCAACCGCATCAAAGATGAGTTTCTGGCTGTACTCTCCCACGAGTTGAGATCGCCCCTGAACCCCATTTTGGGTTGGACCAAGCTCTTGCAGTTGGGCAGGCTGGATGCCGCTAAAACCGCTGAAGCCCTTGCCACTATTGAGCGCAATGCCAAACTCCAGACAGAACTGATTGATGACCTGCTCGATGTCGCTAAAATTCTGCGCGGTAAGCTGAGCCTCAATATGGCTGCTGTCAATCTATCTGCTGCTGTTGCGGCTGCGCTCGAGACCGTTGGCACAACTGCTGTGGCTAAGTCCATTTCACTACGCTCCGTTCTACCCAACGTTGGCCAAGTCTTTGGGGATACGGCCCGGATTCAGCAAATTGTCTGGAACCTACTCTCTAACGCCATTAAATTTACACCCTATGGTGGGCGCGTAGACCTTCAATTGCAGCAGGTCGGCACTGAGGCTCATATCATCGTTAAAGATACCGGCAAAGGTATCAGCCCAGACTTTCTGCCCCACCTATTTGAATCTTTCCAGCAGGAAGATGCTTCGATCACCCGCAAGTATGGTGGTCTCGGGTTGGGCTTGGCGATTGTTCGGCAGTTGGTTGAGGCCCACGGTGGTACTATCACTGCTAACAGCCCTGGGGAAGGCTTGGGCGCAACGTTTACCGTCCAACTGCCCCTACTCAATATCGCGCCAGAAGTCCAACCGCTAGATGAGTCTCCCCAACCAGCACTGGACCTGACAGGAATTCGCGTGCTGGCGATCGATGATGAACCGGATGCCCGTGAGTTGTTAACAGTATTACTCACCGAGTATGGTGCAGACGTGTTAACAGTTGCCTCTGCATCAGAGGTACTGGTGAATTTAGAGACCTTTCAACCGGCTGTGTTAGTCAGTGATATCGCCATGCCCGAAGTTGATGGCTACACGTTGATTCAACAGATACGGGCGCTACCCCCAAGGCAAGGAGGGCAAGTTCCTGCGATCGCCCTGACCGCCTATGCCAGAGAGGACGATCACCAACGAGCCATTAGTAGCGGGTTTCAACGCCATATCACAAAGCCCCTGGAGCCAGAACGATTAGTTCAGGCCGTAGTTACACTCACCCACCAGCAATCCAATGCGCATTTGGGTAGTACCCTTACTTAAAGGACAGAGAAAATTGGAGCCAGTTACCATAGTTGATGGTGCATTCTTCCCTCCATCATGCAACCTGATCTTCTCTGCCCTAACTGTGGTTCGGATGACATCATGAAAAACGGCACCACGCGGCAGGGTAAACAAAACTATAAGGGCCGGGATTGTGGTTGTCAGTTTGTCGACAATACGCGTGCATCTACACCGACTATTGGGAAGCTTATGCCTGTGTGCTACCGAGCAAACGACATTTTGCCGTTGGCAAAGAGTCTGGTTTAACCAATCAGATTGAGCGATTGAATCACACTCTACGTCAACGCATCTCACGATCGTTCGACTGAGTTTGGCGTTTTCTAAGAAACTCGAAAATCATATTGGAACAATTTAGAACTTCATCCATCACTACAATCGCAAGATTCAAGAGAACCTTCAGCGAGAACAAATAGCGTCTTTTTCTTCATCCTGTACATAAGGGCACTACCCAAAATTTATAAGAATGGTTTTATGTTGCTGCACTATCAAGTGAACCATTAGGACATAGCTTGGTATAAAGTGAGATTGCCTCCTTTGCCGCTTGCAACACGCGATCGCGTAACTCTAGGGGTTCAATCACTTCCATCTGTCCACCAAACCCCAACACATAGGCGCAAGCTGCTTTCTCAATGTCAAATCGTAGCGAGATATGAACCCAACCATCGGCATCGGGAGCATCAATCATCTGTTCAATGCGAGCAAAGTACCCCGCATAACGTAACCAGGGCATTGCCTCTGGATCAACCCTTACCGTGACACTATAGTAAGGCAGGTTCGCTTTGAACTCCACCATCGATCGTTGCCAATAGTCAGCTAAATTGAACCCAACTGGACGAATACAATGAGACTCCAGCAGCACAGCATTCTGCACCCGTGAAATGCGGTAAGAGCGCACCTCTTCCTCCACTGCGGCGACCAGATACCAAATACTCCCTTTGGCAACTAATCCCAATGGATTGACCAATCGTTCAATTTGCTGGCCATTGCCGCGTTCATAATTCAAAAAGACTTGCCGTTCCTGCCAAATGGCGGCTTGCAAGACCGGGAATGTTGCCATCTCTTCATCCCAGTGCTGCCATCCGGTGGGGTCAACATGAATGCGTTGGCTCACCAATTCCGCTTGCTGACGATTGGCGGCGGGTAAGGCTGCCAGAAGCTTGAGTAATGCGGCTTCAAATGCCTGCCCCCACCCTAAATCTGCCAGTAGATGAGGCGACTTTGGCACAAATAACGCCTGGATCTCTGCCAGGTTGAGTCCGGTTAATGTCGTTTGATACTGTTCCAGCAATCCCCAGCCACCGCCCTTACCCCGTTCTGCGACCACCGGCACCCCGGCACTGCTGAGAGCCTCCATATCTCGATGAATGGTGCGCTCAGACACTTCTAGCCGCTCTGCCAGTTCGCGTGTGGTTAACCGCGTATGAACCTGCAACAGCATCAGGATGGAGAGGAGGCGATCGGCACGCATAGCAATTTCTGGAACTCCCGCAACTTCTTCTACACTAACGCCGAAATATGACAAGGGGTGTCATGAAGTTGCCCTTATGCTGTAAGTATGACCATTGGAGGAAAGCTATGACTATCAATCACACGATCGATTGCAACAAAGCCAGGCAGGGCTGTTTCATTGTGACCAGAGATAAACTGTAAGCTCGATAGCCTCGTTGCTGATTTAGGTGAATGAGGACATTCATGAACCAGTTAATGGGCTTTTCAGATTTCCTTTACTGACCTTGAAACAGCTCTGCCTGTGGTTTTATACAGCCATTTCAATCGTTCTAGCAATTGTGGCTATTATCTTGATTGGCCGATACACCCATCAATCGATTAAAAGATTTCTCTGTCTGGGCTGTGACGTTGGTGCGATCGCGTTGGCTATAAACTTATTTCTATTTATACTTCTGGGAATGGGATATGTAGATTGATGCAATGATCATTCTTGTATCTTGTGCACAGTGAGATACAGGTCTAACTGATCGATTGCGGCTCAAATGTCTACCATACTCTCACATTGATCGGGTGTCTTCATCGGCTTACAAAGAGTAAAATCATGGCAAATTCTGCAATCGAAGCGATCGCGTAGCTGAGGTATTTTTAAACTTGCCACTGAAAAGACAATCAGCAAGGGGCTGAACGCCGCCTGTTCACTGGAGTGAATGCTTAGGCCCCGAGGTCGGATGATGAAAGTGAACAGACTTCCATCGCTTGAATCAAGCCATGCTCAATGGTGAAACGGTGACCCATATATTCATCGGCAAGCACGGCTCCGGCAAGATTGCACACAACCTGATGCACCTCGACCAAGACCTGCCCAGCATCCTCTGGGTGAAAGGCAACTGGTTCGACGTGTGGATTAATCTCGCTCCACTGCTCCGTCCAGTAAGCGCGGACTTCTTCAGGCCCACGGGCAAAACCGCCTTTGAATGCTTTCGGCCAGTGCACATCGGGAGTCATGAGGGTGAGGACAGCATCAACGTCACGCGCGTTGAAGGCTGTGTATGCGGCACGGAGCAGTTCGATTTCTAGTGCAGGTTGATCTGGCATAAGCTTAACCGCGCTGCGCTGCTGCGATCGCAGCGATGTCGATCTTCCGCATCTGCATCATTGCATCGAATGCGCGCTTGGCGGCAGCCGGATCGGGATCGGTAATCGCTTTCGTCAGGGCGATCGGTGTAATCTGCCAGGATACTCCCCATTTGTCCTTACACCAACCGCATGCGCTCTCCTGTCCGCCGTTGCCGACGATCGCGTTCCAGTAGCGATCCGTTTCAGCCTGGTCAACGGTTGCGACCTGAAACGAGAACGCTTCGTTGTGTTTGAACGCAGGTCCGCCGTTGAGTCCGAGGCAGGGAATTCCCATCACGGTAAACTCGACGGTCAACACGTCCCCTTGCTTCCCCGAAGGAAAATCTCCTGGTGCGTGGTGCACCGCATCGACGGACGAATCAGGAAATGTCTCGGCGTAGAACCGTGCTGCATCCTCGGCGGTGCCATCGTACCAGAGGCAAATCGTGTTCTTTGCTGGTTTCTCCATGTTATTTCTCCATCAAGATGAGCCACCCGAACGTGGAGTCAACGATGTGCTTAGTCGAAGAGTATTGGCTCGGACGACATTTCCGCCATTCTAGCGCGGCTTCATTGTGCTTTACATAGGCGGGATAAAGTTCCCGTTCACCCGTCGCAGATAACCTCTCGAACTCTCGAACTCAATGAAAAGACTCTTTACGGTCGGTGTTCATCGGGATGTTAGCTTGATGCTGCCCATGAAGGTAGATTCACTCTATTTCTTTGTCTTCACCTTTAGATACTTTAGGGACACTGCAAGGAATGTTGGGAGCTTCTTGTGGTTGGACAACAGTATCATCAGAATTCATTGTATAGAGTACCAGACCCTGAAGATCTGGATATGATGCTGTATCTCCATAGGTAGCATTCAACCACTTTCTTTGCCTCTCATCTGAACCTTCTTTTTGAAAGAAGTTTGCAAATTCAAGCATACATGCTACACCAATGAATCTTGTGTAGCATCAAAATTACTTCCGTAGATTGATAATACTTTTCTTACTAGCATTGTGAGTAACCTGCAAAAGCTAGGTAGACAAATGGGCTATCTCAGGAATGACTCACTCTCGTTAATTTACGAAATGTATGTCCACTCTAGGATTTTTAATATTTTCCGCGACAATTCAAAATCAAGCTAACAATTATTAGACTGAATATTTCTACCTAAAATCCTATTTTAGAGGAATAGGCAGAATGAGTTGGCATAACCTCGGCCTCAACATCAAACGGGTTATTCAGTCAGGCGAGATTGTGCTGATGTATGCTAAATGGCAGGCGTGTGCGCCGCAGTGAATGGGGGTGTAGGCGATCGCAGTCACCATCTCCTAGAAAATAGAAGGCGATCGCTCAGTCATTCAAAAAAGAAAGGTATTTACCTAAGTATTGATTGAAGCTATAGTTAGGTATATGCCTAACCAATCTATCCAACTCGATCGCGTTTTTTATGCCCTGGCAGATCCAACCCGGCGTGCAGTCCTCGAGCGGCTCAGTGTTGGCCCTGCTGCCGTGAGCGAACTTGCGCAGCCATTCGATATGGCATTGCCGTCGTTTACTCAGCACCTCAATGTTTTAAGCGATTGTGGATTGGTTCATTCCCAAAAAACTGGTCGCATCCGCACCTATCAACTCTCTCCAGACGCTTTAATCGTCGCTGAACAGTGGATGGTAGAGCAACGCCGCCTTTGGCAAGCTCGCCTCAATCAATTAGATGCTTACCTCAACCAACTGAAGGATAATCCCGATGACTCCATTCACTCATCAACCGGATCCTCAACTTGACCTGGTGTTTGAACGTATTGTCGATGTTTCACCAGAACTGGTTTGGGCAGCCTGGACAACACCAGAGCACCTGAAACACTGGTTTACACCCGCTCCCTGGAAAACGATCGACTGTGAAATTGATCTTCGTCCTGGTGGTCTTTTCCGCACGGTAATGTGTTCTCCGGAGGGACAAGAGTTTCCCAACGTTGGATGCTACCTGGAAGTTATCCCAACCCAAAGGCTGGTTTGGACAAATGCCCTTCAACCGGGATACCGTCCCATCATCCAATCAACTGAAAAAAACAGTGGTGACTTCCCGTTCACAGCCGTGCTTACGTTTGAGCCGCACGAGCAGGGGACGAAATACACCGCACTTGTTATTCATGGAAATCAAGCGGACTGCAAGACCCATGCGGATATGGGATTTCATGATGGATGGGGCAACGCTCTCGATCAGCTGGTTGCTCATATGAAGCAGGGTGTTTGAGGAAATGCTAGACCTGGATAAATAGCTCCAACTCAGAGTCTACATCCCTTGACACAGGGTGGAAAGAATTGAGTTGATTGCAATTGTGCTTCCGCACTGGCAATTTGGTTAAGTAGCTTGTGGATGCTGGGCATCGTTATTTAAGTGCTTGAGGGCTGATTGAGCTGCTGTCTACCCAGAATAAATGGCAGCAATTTAGCAATATTTCTGGCATCATCAATGCCCCGGTGATGAGTTCCCTCCAGTTCTATTCCTGCCAGTTGCAGGGCTTCTGCCATGCCATATCGCTTGGGTAAACCTTGAGTCTCGCTGAACAACTGTTTGAGGTTGACGTGCGGATAGGCAATCGGGAAAGGAACGTTGTGGAACTTGCTGTCTTGTTTGAATTGGTTGCGGTCATAGTCCCCCCAAGAACCAAACACCGCATTGGGATAATTGGACAGCCATTGTTGTAGGAGCGTGATCGCCTCTACATAACCTGGAGCCTGATCAACCTGTTCCTGGGTAATTGAGGTTAATGACTTGCAGAATTGTGTGAGGGCAGGATGACGAACGGGCTTGATAAATGTTTGGAACTCATCAATTACGTTCAAGTTCTGTGCTGCAACCATCACGGCTCCGATTTCAATAATTTCCATCTGGTACCGCTTGATCGTTTCTTGATCACAACAGGTTGCCTCTAAATCAAGGACTAAATAATAATCGTATTGAATTAAATTCATCATCTACTTCTCCCTTCCCCTCACTTACATCTATCAATTCTCGTTGCGTAAAACCTCACGTGCCTCCATTAAAATCTGTCCCAATTTGTTTTTACCACTGCCATCTTTGCCGCAACCCCAGTAGTAATCAATGGGAGAGTTCTCCACCAGCACTTCATCCCCAGTTGCCAGCAAAATTTCTCGGATGTCTGCATGGGTTATAAACTTTTGCAGGACTGCTTTTCGCATGACATCATCTTTGACCTGCTCCCAATCAGCGCGAAGGGGTAGAGAGCGATTTCTACCCATGTTGGCTGCATCTTTCGGGGTTTTAGTTTGTCGTACCTTTTCCAGGTAGGGAGTATCAACAAATTTCTGCGCCTGAAAGTAATGCTCACTGGTTGCCCAATACAATTCATCCAGCATGAAACCATGCGCTGAGAAATTAGAGAAGCAACCGTAAGGCTTTTCTCGTTCAACGTAAAAGTAAATGGTCATAGTTGCTCCTTATCTCTTCATCTTTTCAATGAATCTCCTGCGTGCAAGTTTTGAGAGCATTGCGCTTTCTCAGTTACTTGAGGCACTCCGCTGGTGAGTTATTACACACTCTTTCAAGGATGGCTACTTCTAAGCCCACCTCCCAGGTTCTTCGCAAAACATATTCGGAAACATTCTCCGATCAAGTCGAAATAGGTTTCACAACCAAGTTTCCGAATGTGTTTCACCCGTTCACAAGCGCCCACTGCTTGCAGTGGCACGTTTCCTCTCGTACTCGTATGTAGGCTCTACAAGTTAGGGCACGCAGGAGATTATGAAATGCTACCGCTTACCAGGCAAAAATTCCCGATCGCGGCTTGGCAGGAACTGCTTTTGCGGCTCGGATGCAAAGTTGGGCAATCAACTCGGTCGAGGTGACGGCACTTTGCAGTTGAGCAAAGTTGAGGGTATCGGCTGTGATTTGGGCGATCGCCAACACCTTGTCGATACTATCATCGCTCAATTTCATACCTGCTTTCAGGAAGTCAGTACAGGGACCCTGATGCCGTTGAGTGGGTGTGCGGCTACGCTTACACCAGAAGTGACTGATGACATGGAAGACGTGCCCTTTGCCCCAATCAAAACGAACCGCAACCACAGGCGCGCTATGTCGTGATAGCAGGTCATGGCTGGCAGCCTCAATCGTCACCTTATCGGGACTCAGAACCTCAATCGGATGGCTGCTGCCCTCCAACCACCACTGCGGGTCGGCTCCCAGTACCACCACATCAGACCACAGGCTGTTTAAACTTGGCTCTACAGAAATCACTTCATCGCCCGTTGCCCGTCCGGTAAACTTGACCATACCAGGAAACGCGGGTTCGATGAATCGCCCCAGTGCCCAGTCAGAACTGACCAACCATTTGCCTTCATTTACCCGTTGGCTGAGATGTTTAATCAGGGCTTTGTCGTAACCACTGGAGCAGTTCACAAAGACGATTTGAGCATCCAGTTTTGATGCATCTGGGTTCATCGTGCAAGGGACATTCAGACACACCAAAATGTCTTCGACGCGATCGAAACTGCCTGCATACACGGCGACATCCTGCTTTCGCAGCTTGTTCAATACGTGCAGGTCTTCAGGACGCTGCTCGGCAAGGCGCTGACGAACGGCTATTGCCGCTACTTCATATGCTTTCTTCATGTCGCTCATGACAATCACCTCCTATAGTTGAGCGATAAATTAAGTTTGAGAGTTTTAGGTTGCTTCCAGGGTTGAGAGTTGTAGCCGTTTCGCGATCGCTGGATCCCCAACCGAGTAAACTGTCTCACTGGGAATTAGAAGTTGTGCCCAATCGTGCGATCGCACCACCTGATACTGGTGCTGCACAAAGTCAGAAACATCTTCAATGTCAACAATCCAGTCACGAGCGTACTGGGCAAGAACTTCACCCCGTAATCCCAGTTGAATGGCGCGTCGCTCCAATTTGGCACCGGACGGGTGATGATCCGGGTCCCATTGCAGGCGAACAGAGGATTGGGCAACGGCTTGTTTCCACACTACTTCACTGGTATGGACTTCTGGAACGAAGCTGGAATGGATAGCAGTTGCCAGGATCGTGTCAAATGCCGATCGCCGAATCCGAATTGCCAGCGTCACTTCCTGTCCGGGTTTCGTGCCCCAACCTGAACGGTACATCATCCACAGGAAGTTGGGCTTGATCCAACTCATGCGACTGAGGCTAAACTCCCCGCCAAAGTAACCGTGTGCCACTGCAAAGTGGGCGATTTCAGGACGATACGCCTGATAGACCACCACTGCAGTTTCGTCGTATTGCGCGACAATATGCCGTCCGGTTTGGGGCAGTTGAGCGGTTTGGGTTAGGTAGGAGGTCGTTAATAGCTTCATGGCATGGGTTTGAACAGAAGTCGTAGGGCAAGGATTGCCTGCCCTACGGGTTTAGTGCCGCGTTGTGGGCATCAGCCACATCCCCGGTCGCTCTAGCCAGTTCTTCACCAGTGGTTCTGGCAGACGATTCAGCAGCTTGAGCATGTCCCAGGTATTGACTTTCATGGCTTTGGCTAACTCCTCTCGCACGCGATCGGTGCTCACCGTTGCCATCAGGTCAGGTAACTCTGGGTTATGCAAAGCGTCCTCCAGGTCAGGAGCCAAGCAAAAGTCCAATTTGACCGCAAAACGCACGGCTCGTAGTGCCCGAAGTGGGTCATCTGCTAGCGTTACCATTGGTGGCAATGGCGTTCTCAGCAGTTTTGCCTCTAAGTCGCCCTGACCATTGAACAGGTCAATGAGTTCTCCTGTTTCAGACTTTGCCAGGGCGTTCACCGTGAAGTCTCGCCGCTGCAAGTCATCTTCCAGGGTTCCTGGAACAACAACTGGCTTGCGCGTTCCCGGTAAATAATCTAACTCCCGTCGTGCTAACACAAAGTCAGCCACCAATGCTTGGTGAGGAGCCGGAAATTTGGCACGAATCGTCAAGCAATCCTCCGTTTCCAGAAAGATTCTGAACCCTGCCTCCAGCATCCAGTCCTTCATGAATTGAAATGCCTCACGGATCGTCTTGTCCTGTGCCTCTGCAGGCGTGAGCACAAACGAGAAATCGGCATCCTTGCTCTTGATGCCCAGCAGTTCATCGCGGACTTTGCCACCGACTTCAAAGATTTGTGGCATGGGTTTTCACCTCCTCACCAATAGTCTGGGTTGGAAGGGGACTATAACCACCCCAAGAGATGCGGCAGTCCCAACTTCCTATTTGTCTTGTGGGAGTCAGTTGCTGATCGCACCAATGGCGATCGCATAGGGCAACTTAAACTCGACAATCAATCATGCCTGTTCTGCGGCACTTTCAGCTTTTGCAAGCTGCTTCAGCACCTCTGCCAGCGAACCAACGGAAGGCTGGTCACGAAACAGAATGGCATGCGCTAGTTCACTTGTTCTACAATGATCACTCGTCAGCAAATGAGCGACAAACACTTCCTTGTGGTCACGCACATCGCCATTGCGCTGATACCAAACTGCCAGGTGTCCATAGAAGATCGGGTCAAGTTCAACGATCAGTTGATGGATTTCTGCCACTTGCGCCAACTTGCGGTGAGGTGTAGTGAGCAAGCTGTTGAGTATTCCCAGGCGCAAATCACGCTCGGTGTTGTTCATGGGAACCTCCTCTGGTTGTAGGGAATGAGGAGGCAGATGTTGCACGCAACGGTGAAGAGTCACCGCGCAAGTTACAGAAGCTTGGCTGAAGGTTGTGATCCCTCCAGGTTTGCCTGCTAATAAGGTTCAGGCTTGCAGCGTATCCCTCCAGATACGCACCGTTGTTTTGTTTGGTGGAGAGTATGTAAGCTTCTGCGATCAGGGCGCGGCAACAACTGCCAGTAAAAGTAAAAACAGGTGAGGCTATTGCCTAAAAGTAGTGGCTGCGTAAACTACCGTCATACCTGCCGCTATTACGGCAACATCGTTTGAAAGGAACGTCCAGAAGCACAGGGACATAAATCGTTGTTACCCAGCTTTTCTTGGAGTTCTTTATCACCGTGAACGATGCGATATCCTTTTTTGACAGCAGTCTCAGATGGATACCCTCGACGACGTTTGCTAGAGGGTTCAAAAGCAGAACGTTTGCACGTCGTTAAGGTCTGCCAAATCGTTATCCAGGTTAGTGTTATCAAAATTGCTTCGCTGCATTGTCCTCACCTCCAGTTTTGATTTTTCATTGACAGCACTAATCTCTTGATCATCGCGGGGTAAGAACTCTAAGAACTTCAAGAGACCATTGTTTTTAGTAAGTGAGTGTTCATTGGATTAGCTCCTCTGTGTCCCATCTTATACTACAATCATAATGCAGTGTACTACAAGTGTCAAGGGAGTACTACAACTTTTTGGGGACAGGAGAGAACGACTGTCAGGAAATGTTTGTATCGCTCTCTCCGCTGGGTTTACCTAATATGCAAGGAGGAAATGTTGGCTTCACTCATCTGCCACAGTCTGTAGATCAAGAACTCGATCCGAACGCTCATCACGGTCAAAAGGTCATCTCAGGGAACTCTATTTTGAGGTCACGGGCTAAGGTTGCCTTGGGCTCACGCGAAGCGTGTGCGATTACCTAATGACGGAAGAAGTCATCATAACTATCAGGAAACAGGAAAGATTGCTTGGGCATGACGAGACTAGCGATCCAGATTGTGTAAATCACCTGTCGTATTTTGAAATACCACAGTATAATTGGGCAAGTTAAACGTCGTATGATGAAATACGACATAAAAATATTGACTTATGCCAAAGCAACAATCACATCAAATTGTTGTAGGAATCCTTGCCAATGCAGGTGGGGTTGGAAAAACAACGCTAGCAGTCCATCTAGCCTACGACCTTTTCAAACGGGGTTGCTCCGTAGCACTGGTTGATCTCGATCCCCAGCGGGCTCTGGACGTATTTTGTGGATTGCCATCCGTGGAAGCTGAAAACAGTGTTGTCAGAGTACTGTTAAAGGACTTTGACGGTAAGTGGCCACTTGTTCCAGCTTGGGATACTCCTAACATTGAAGTTTGCCAGGGACATCCAACCCTATCGCAGATTTCTGATGATTTAGTGATCCGCAGAAGAGGGGAGTACGCTCTAGCAGATCGACTCCATAGCCATCCGCTGCCGCACGATGTTGTGATTCTAGATTGTCCTGCTACCTTAGGAATGATCTGTGAAAACGCGATCGCAGCCAGCACAGGGCTACTCGTTCCAATTCAGCTTGAGATGAAGTCTGTATCGGGAGTTGCTGATTTAGTGCAGTGGGCGATCGCCATTTCCGATGATCTCCAACTTGACCCTCGTCCACCGATTCTCGCATTGGTTCCTAGCCTGTATGACAACAGTCGTGCCATTCATCGGCAATATCTCCAGCAACTACCGGAAGTCGCGGGTCAATTAGGGATTAAGCTCTACCCTCACATTCGAGATTCGTCTGAGTTTAAGAATGCGAGTGCCAATGGGTTGCCACTGCAAAAATACCGCCCGGCACATGCCGCCAATAAGGATTTTGAAGCACTTGCAAAAGATCTCTCCGCACTTGTTCGCAAAGGGCCTGTTCGTAAAGGGAAATAATAATGGCGCGAATTCCTGCTATCAATCAACGCTTTACAGGAGCCTACCAGGCAACGGAACAGGCTCAACGAATCGCGGAGCTTCAAGCGGAAGTAGAACAACTTCGAGCTGCTCAATCTCCCGATTTAGAAGCACAGTTAGAAGTTCTGCGGGAGCAACTGAAAGCTCAATCTGGAGAGCTTTCAGTTGAAGTAGAGCGAATCTACCCCAACCCGCATCAACCTCGACAAACCATCACCAGCGACAGCATTCAGACGATCGCCCGGAGTCTAGAGAAAGACGGACAAATCACGCCACTGATTGTGATTCCACAGGGCGAGCGATATCTGCTTTGGGACGGACAACGCCGTTGGGAAGCTGCTAAATCATTGGGTTGGAATACTCTGCAAGCGGTAACCGCACCGATGCCGAAGGATTTGCATCGTAAGGCATTGCTGACGTTTATCCATCATGAAGACCTTAATCCACTGGATAAGGCAGAGGCGATCGTCAAAGAAGTTGCCGATTCAACTGGCATTACAGCCGAGGAAATTTCAACGGTATTATCTACAGTCCTTCGCCGTTTAGAACGTGGACAACAGATCAACCAACTCACTTCTCTAGTTGCTGTTACCCCCGAAGATCAAGAGAAGGGATTACAGCAGTTAGATATCAGTGAACCTGAGACAGCGCTTCTACTCTCTTTACTCGATTTAGGTCTAAATCCAGCCTCAGTGAAGGCAAATCTACTCTCAATGCTGGCTTTACCCCCTGACCTAAAGAAAGCAATTCGAGAACAGGGGCTGAAAGGTGCTCATGCTTTGGCGTTAGCCGGTCTATCCGCTAAAACCCTGAAAATTGCAGAACGTCAGGCAACCAAAGAACGTCTTGCTGCGACTCAAGCAGTGATTGAGCAGGATTTAACCGTTGCGAAAACTCGTGAACTGGTTGCTCAGGTCAAGGCAAAGTATCTAAGCCCTAAACCCACTGAGTCAAAAGAAATTACAGTTGTGGCCAAGGGGCTTGAAAAACTGTCACCTGACGTGATGAAAACTACGAATCAAGAACAGCTTGTGGAGTTGCGTCAACTCCTTCAGCAAAAACTTGCAGAAATTTCAGCGATCCTAACAGAGTAGATCCTGGCTTAAACCTGCCCAACCCAACTCAGCAGAAATAGAACACCCAGCAATGCTTCTGCCACCACGCCTCCAATGTTTTTGACTGTAATGCTGTGGTCGAAGATGCTGGATAACAGTCGCACGATCGCCGCTCCCAAAGACGCCACACCCAAGACCGTAAAAGCATCGGCAGACTGTAACCAAAGGCAGGTCGCTCCCAGCTCCCGGAAGAAACTACCCAGTGTTGAGCGAATCTCAGAAATGCCGAGCGGGGAGAGCGGACCAAGACCAACAAAGGCAGCCGTGGTTTTCGGAAAGAGCAATGCAGCTCCACCCAGCAGCATCAAAAGCACTGCCGCTACGTTGGGAGCAAACTGAATTAAAGTTTCCACAGGCATAACAGAATGAGGGCTATTTCTATTGGATTGATTCAAATTGAGGTAGGCTACTGTCCATTGGTAGAAGTTCTCATGCTGCCTGCGTCTCCCTCATGTTTCAGTCTGCCCGGTTTCAATCCACTATTGGCATCATCGCCAGCATCCTGCTTCTTCTCATGCCTTTTCAAAGGGTAATTCCGAACGAACTGAGTGTGCTGGAGACGGTGGCTGTCGTGACCTACGCCTGGAGTGTCTGGTTATTAGCAAAGAACAATCCCCTCGGATGGTGGATTGGGTTGATCGGAACAGCCCTGTACGGGGTTGTCTTCTATCAGGCAAAACTTTACGCAGAGGTGGGGCTGCAGGGGTTTTACTTCATCACTAGTTTGCAAGCCATCTACATCTGGTTACGGGGTGGGCAGAACCATACTGAGAAAACATTGGGGCATATTTCCAGGAAAGGGTTGATCCTGACAGCTATTGTGGCGATCACCAGCGTATTTGCCTTGCGATCGCTCCTGATTGCTATTCGAGGAGCCGCCCCTTTCTGGGATGCTCTGACGACGGTCATGAGTCTGGTTGCTCACCTCTATCTCATGGGTCGTCTGGTGGAAAGCTGGTATTTGTGGATTACGGTAGACGTAATTTATGTGCCGCTCTACGCTTCCCGACACCTGTATTTAACCAGCATTCTCTATGCCGCTTTCGGATTGATGGCATGGAGTGGGTTGAAGAACTTCCAACGCATCGAGCGCGAACAACAGCTGAAGGCAATTGAGCAATAGGATGACGTTAGGCATTACGATTGGGAAGTTTTACCCGTTCCACCGGGGGCATCACCACCTGATTCGACAGGCAAAATCCCAGGTCGATCATCTCTGGTGCTGATTGGATACAAACCGACCCAAGCGATCCCTGGTACGGTTCGCGCCAACTGGATTCGTTTTCTGCATCCCGATATCGAAGTGATCGAAGTGCTGGAAGATATCCCAGATGAACCACAACCCTGGGCAGAGCGAGCATTAACCGTTCTGAAAGGACGACAACCGAATTTCGTCTTTACCTCTGAAGCCTATGGTGAACCCTGGGCAACGTTGATGGGCGCAGAGCATCGCGCGATCGACTCCCAGCGTCAACACTTTCCAATTTCAGGAACTCAACTACGGCAGGATCTCGTGGCTCATTGGCATATGTTAACTCCTCCTGCCAAAGCATATTTTGCCAAACGGGTTTGTGTGATTGGTGTGGAGTCCAGTGGTACAACGACCCTAGCTCAGTCCCTGGCACAACACTACCGAACAGTATGGGTGCCTGAATATGGGCGATGGTATTGGGAAGGTAGACGCTACACTCCTGGAGCGGCGCAATGGGATACCTATGAGTTTGTTCAGATTGCGAAAGGGCAGGCGAATTGGGAAGATGACCTGGCGATGCGGGCGAATCGGTTGCTCATTTGTGATACTGATCCACTCGCAACGCATGTCTGGCACAGACGATACACCGGCACCGATTCCAAGGTGGTGGAACAAGTTGCCGACTCCCGTCACTACGACCTGTATATTCTGACCGCTCCTGATTTTGCTTTTGTGCAGGATGGCACCCGCGAAGGTGAGCAGATTCGTCTGGAGATGCACCAGTGGTTCGTTGAGGTGCTGAAGCAGAAGGGCAAACGGTACATCACAGTGAAAGGTTCCCATGAGCAACGGATGAGGGATGCGATCGCAGCGATCGAGCCGCTCCTGGTATTCCCCATCCTGGATGCTCCATAAAATAGTGGCATTGAGTAGAGCGAATCCCATGTGCGATACCTTCGTTGGGCTGCCAGATGCAATGCTTAATCGCTTGTCCATAAGCAACTAAATTTTCGTTGCGGTTAGGCTAGCGACAGAAGAAAATAGAAGAACGTGCAGAAGAGGATGTAACAATGGGCGAGATGTATGAGTACTTTCAAGATTTTCCAGAGGAAAATCCTGCAAATTATGTTGGAGATCGTTTTGACCCTGAAGGCGCAAAACGCTTAAGAGCGGAAAAAGCCAGGTTAAAGCAAGAACAAACTGCATTAGACGCAGAGATACACAGCATTATTGATAAAGCTAAGCAATCCTCAAAACGTAATAATGGAGTAGAGTAGCCAGCCTCAAAATCTTCATTCCAAGAGTTTGCTCAGAAGGAGTTTTTTTTGGCTGAACCCCTTAAAAACCAATTTGGCATCGAGATACCCCAGAAAATTGCTGCAATGCTGGCTAGGGTCACTCCTACCTTTGCTACGGAAACCTTTGTGAACGAGGTACAAGATGGATATGATGACCTGGATTTGATGCCACGAGGATGGAAAATCGCGGAGGCACTCCATCACCATTTACCCAGCAACTACAAGGAAGCTGCCGATGTTCTGATCGCCTCATTGGGGCCGAAACTCGAAGAGACAAAACAGTCTGGCATGGCTCCTTTCCTCTACCTGCCTCATGTTCTGTTCGTGGCGAAATACGGACTGGAGCATTTTGAGGCGTCGATGCAGGCTCAGTATGAGTTAACGCAGCGGTTTACCGCTGAATTTAGTATTCGCCCATTTCTAGAACGACATCCCGAAGCAACCCTGGCACGGCTGAAAACATGGACACAAGACTCCAGCGCCCATGTACGTCGCTTAGTCTCCGAAGGCACTCGCCCCCGCTTGCCCTGGGCACCTCGTTTACGAGAATTTCAGAAAAATCCCTACCCTGTTCTGGAATTGCTGGAGCTGCTCAAAGATGATCCCGAACTCTATGTTCGCCGTTCTGTTGCCAATAATCTAAATGACATTGGCAAGGATCACCCGTCCTTACTGGTGGAAGTTGCTCACCGCTGGTTGGTCAATGCACCCGATGAACGGCGCTGGTTGATTCGCCACGCACTGCGATCGGCTGTAAAGCGAGCTGATCCCGGAGCGATCGCCGCTCTAGGCTTTAGTGATGGAGTAACGATATCGATTGACAAGGTTAGCATTACTCCTAAACCAGTCGCCATTGGGAATTCTATCTCCATTGTCTTTGAAATCACCAACACAGGTTCTCAGTCTCAGCGACTTTTGGTTGATCTGCGGATTCATTTTGTGAAAGCGAATCGCAAGACCAGCCCCAAGGTTTTCAAGTTAAAGACCGTTGAACTTGTACCGGGGGAAACGATAAAACTCGGTAAAGCCATTTCTTTGGCAGACATGACAACCCGGAAACATTACCCTGGAACCCATTCAATAGAAATCCTCTTGAATGGACAAACAGTTCCCTTAGGCTCCTTTGAATTAATCAGGGCTCTGCCATCCAGCAATGCTCATGTCTTTAACAACGTAGAGATTTGATTGGCTTGGTTGCTGTTCATCACCTAATTTCGCAAAAGGGCGAAGTTCTGCAAACGAAGGAATAAGAACGAGCCGGGACATTCCCGACGCTCACCTTGACCGCTATTGTTTGTCTTCATCCTCCTCGTATTGAGTGCATGGTTGACTGAGGTCGCCTTTAACCCCTTCAACTTCAACTCT
>CAZGDE010000063.1:9175-22777 GCA_964524315.1 uncultured bacterium | reverse complement strand
AGCCCCAGGTGATGTACTTGCCAACCCCCGCACCATACTTGTCCAATCCAATATCCAGACCCATGCGCCAGTAGAAACCGAGATCCGAATTGGCGTGTTTGGGGTCTTCATCCAGCCATGCCAGAAAGTCCTCATAGGTTTGAATCTCTTCGTACCGTTCCATTGAGCATCCCAACCAGACTGGTTCGATCCAGTTCTTCCGGAAGTACTCCAAAATCGACCAGGCCCGTGTGATATCGGTTAATGTCGGTGCACACATCACGCCACCAGGCACCATGTAGCTGGAGTGGGGCCATTGTCCACCTAAGAGCGCATAAATTTCGACAGGTTTGCCAGAAATCGTGACACCGATTTCGTAGGATGTGCCGGTATAGGCGGCAAAGCGACGACAGGCTTCCTCATAGAAAGGACTATTTTGATACTTCTTGTGGGCCAGGTCGATCGCAAACAGTCCATAGAAATAACGGGGAATACTTTGAATCGATTCAGCAAGCTGCCCCAAGTTCCTGGCGAGAATCGCATTGCGGGGAACTTCCGTGCCCCAGGCTGTATCGAGCGCCCAGGAAGCACAGGTGAGATGTGACCCACCACAAATGCCGCAGGCACGAGGCGTGACAATTAGACCGGCTTGTGGATCTTTGCCCTTGAGAATGACTTCAAAGCCACGAAATAGTTCAGCATGGGTCCAGGCGTTTACAACACGCCCGTCTTCAATGTCCACCCGCACGTCTAAATCGCCTTCAACCCGTCCGACCGGGGAGATATCTAGTGTTTTGACTGCCATAGTTGGTCGTTAGTAAGGGGAATTTTCTAGACCTCCGAGTTTCGTTAAACCTCGGAGGTCTTAACTTGTTTAAACGGTAAAAATGTCTTCCTCTGCCCAGGACGGTGTGGCATCTTTGGCAACGATGCTCAGCAATGCATAGTCCTTTTTGTTAATTCCCGTTGGCAATTCCTTAGGAACCCCCATAATGGTTTGGGTTTTAAAGACGGTACCCGGCTTGAGGTCATGGAAAGGAAATTCTGGTTCGGTACAACCAAGACAGGGCATACCAGCACGGGTCTTGGACGAAACCCGGTTCCACAGGATGCGGTTACAGGAGGAATGCGTCATGGGGCCACGACAACCGAGGTCATAGTAGAGGCAACCCCGCCGCTGACCAAACTCATGGGTGCCGGCTTTGTAGGCAAAGTGGATATTACGGGTGCAACCAGTCTGGGTAAAGCTCTTAAAGAAGGTTTGGGGGCGGTTGAGTTCATCCAAGGTAATGTCACCCAGGCGGTTAGTGGCGATCGCCACCAAAATTTGCGTAATCCAGTCTGGATGGGCCGGACAACCGGGGATGTTAATGACTGGGAGCCCCGCCTTTGAGCGATAGTCTTTCCCCAGAAAGCCGCCTTCCTGCCGTTTCAGAAATTGCAGCCCTTGAGATTGACTGGGATTCGGTTCCATGGCTGGAATTCCACCCCAGGTTGCACAATCACCCACCGCAACCACAAAACTGGCTACCGTCGATAAGTCTGCCAACCAATCTTTCATCGGTCGGGCGGCAAAACGGTTCCAGGTACCAGTTCCATTTGGCGCATTGATTACACTGCCCTCAAACACCAAAATATCGAGGGGAATTTTGCCCTGCACACAATCCCTCAATAGCTGTTGCAAATTGTCGCCGAGTTCCTGCCCCAGCGAGGGGTGCCATAAAACATTAATCCCGAAATCTGTGATCAAGTCACAGACACTGGGTTCTTCGGCATTGAGAAAAGACATGGTGTTGCCAGAACAGGCACCACCTTGAAGCCAGAGAACATTTACCATATCCACCTTCTTGTAGCGGTGCTTCCGCCCATGATTAATTGCTACAAATTAGCTGCCACAAATCAGCGGCAAAATGGATTCCAAAATACAGATTAGGACAACCATGCCGCATAAATCCTCTGCGATTGAACGCACCACTAACCGACAGTACATTCAGCGCAAATCCAAAAATCAACAATTCATCAAATTATATCCTCACCCACATTTCTTGATCCGATTCTAGGGCTTAAGGAAAATTTAAACCATTATTTTACTACCGCTTAAAATGTTTTTCGTGAACATATTTAATTGCGGATTTTTCTAATCCGCCTAAGTCAATTAGCGTAAGCCAAAATTCCGAAACAACCAACCAACTCACACCTCAAGGGCTTTATATAAGGGTTTTAGCCGTTCCACTTTCTGGTCATTCCTTCGTTTCCACAGGATATATCAATAATTATTGTCAATAACTATTTTCGAATTAATGGAAGCTAAATTAACAGCCTGAAATAAGCAATAAAAGTGTTGTTTAACTCTATGTGCCAGATTGATATCGAGTTTTGGTTGAACTAAGTTAACTGGTTGAAATAAACAACAAAAAAGTTGTTTATTTCGGTAAATGCTTATGAAGATTTTCGCGATCGCACCTGGCCAGATTAGGCGATCCAGTTCTCTCGATGGTGTGGTACAAATTATGAATCCTTGATTAACCTCTCATCGAAGTCAGATAGTTTTTGGTATTGATATAGATAGGGTTTTCGTGGTGATTTTGGCGCAGAAATGAACTGTTTTACCTGCTAAGTTTGCTTATTTTTTGCTGGTCGCAATTTATTTGCCAAAAGTTTGTTCAGGGCAGTTGTTGAAGCTGAACTGTTGAAACTGAACTGTTGAAGCTGAAATATCGAAATTGAAATTCCCCAGGAGAACGGTGTGGTATCGAGCATGACGGAGGCTGCGGTCAAAGCGGCGATCGCAGCGGTAGAATCAGAATCCGCGACGCTGGCTGAAAAAATTGAAATGTTGATTGAACTCGCAACCGGGTTTCAACAAAAGCCAAAGGATGTCGAACCCCTCTGGCATGCCGTAGAACTTTATCGATATGCCCTGGAACTAAATCCAACGCAATATCCGCTATTGCGCGCGCGGACACTGGTGGGTATGGGAACGGCTCTCCGCAGCATTCCCGATCAAGGGTCAGAGTTACTGCAACAAGCACGGAACTGTTACGAGACCGCTCTGCCAATTTTGCAAGAGCACGCATCTCCTGAAGAAATCGCAGAAGCCGAAATGAATCTGGGATTGGTTTTGCAATCGCTAGTGCCGTTCCACCAGGCCCAACTGGTCGATAGCATTCAGTTATATCAACGGGCATTACGGGTATTTACTGGAGACACCTATCCCCAGGAATTTGCGATCTTGCAGAACAATATTGCGATCGCCTATCTATCAATGCCCCTTTCATTAGCAGGCGAAGACATGCGGCAGGCAATGGCCGTCCAGTCATTTCAGCAGGCATTAGCCTGGATTACCTTAATTGACCATCCCAGTGAGTACGCGATGCTGCAAAACAATTTAGGCAATGCTTTGCAGTATTTGCCCAGTACCCATCCGCTGGAAAACAACCTGCGGGCACTCGCCGCTTACGATGCAGCTCTAAAAGTCCGCACGGTACACGACACGCCTCTGGAATACGCAAATACGATCGCCAATAAAGCGAATGTGCTATTGAATTTACCCGACGATCTAGAACATCCAGAAACGGGTAATACTAATCATCTTAAACAAGCCCAGGCATTATTTCAGGAGGCCAGAGCTATTTTTGAGCAATATGGACAGTGGCAACAGTCACAAACTATTCAGCAAACGATTGAGGAGATTACCGCTGAGTTAAATGCTATTCATCATTAGTAATACTCATCGAGCCTATTTATTGCCCAACATGCAGTGATTAACGTTCCAGACAAAGACAGATTAGAACCATTAAAGGAGACTCCATGAACCAGTTTATTCAAGACTTTTGGCACGATCCCCTACTACAAAGTTTAATCACGAGCTTTCTTGATGGCGACATCAATTTAGCAACCGGAGCGATCTGGCTGGCGATCGCCATTCTCTTTGCCATTGCGGGTGGGGCGATCGGTGGCATGCTGCTGGCCGGTAAAGATCTCGGTTATCGGCTGGCCGCCATGATTGGAGGACTATTTGGCCCGGCGGCGGTTATTCCTGCCACAGTGCTGGGGCTATTAGCGTTGCGTATCGGTTAGGCGCACACCCATTCCCAAATAGTCTCAATACAGCCTCAAGATTGATCACATTAATTCTGGAGAAGTCATGCTAGAAGTCGGCTGGTTTTCAACCAAGTTATTATTCAAAGGAAAATTGCTCCAAAATCCTGGTTATTTCGTGCGGGAAACCGCGATCGGGGTCATGGTCGGAGTTCTGCTGCTATTGAGCCTGAGCAAGTTAGGCGCAGATCTGTGGGTTACCATTCCGGTATCAGCCTTCGTTACCGGCTTATTGATGCCCTTCCTTTTGAAAGATGTGAAGATGAAGTGATCGCTAGACCTCGGAGGTTTTGAAACCTCCGGGGTCTGAATGCAACACCATATAAAAATGACAATAGGAGATGGGAATGGTTCAAACTCCACCGATTCAACAACCCCATCTACAAACGGAAATTAACCAATCAGAATCCAGTCTGGAATCATTCATTAACGACATTCACTATTACGAAGCGATCGTGGGTGCCTGGGATGAGTCACAGCAGGCAACGGTATCGGGGTTAAAGCGGGCGATCGAAGCCTTGCACCGGGAAGGACTGGCACGGTTGATTCGGAGTGTGAAACAGGAATCTATGCCTGCCCTCCGCCATGCCGTTGCGGATGAAGTGGTGTATGCCCTGTTGCGATATCACGAACTGATTAAACCACCCACACCACCGCTGCCAGAACGTCTTGAAATGGCTTTAGCGGAAATTCGCCCCGGATTAAAGGAACACAGCGGCGATGTGGAATTGGTGGCGATACAGCCGCCTGACACCGTGGAAGTTAGACTGATTGGAGCCTGTAGCCATTGTCCTGCGTCAAATTTGACCCTTACTCAAGGCGTGGAAGCAGCCATTAAGCGGTATTGCCCAGAAATTAGCCAGGTGATCGCGGTTGCAGCGACCGATCGCCCCCTCCCTACCGTTGTGCCAACCAGTACCATTGCAATGGGCGATCGCACCTGGTTGGAAGTAACATCCCTGTCAGAGGTGCCCCAGGATCGAGTATTAGCGATGAAACTGGCTGGAAAATCGCTCTTACTCACCCGCCTGGGCTCAGAGGTGGTGTGCTATCACAATACCTGCAGCCATCTGGGAGTATCGCTAGAAAACGGCACCATTGCTAACAATATTTTGACCTGTCCCCATCATGGTTTCCAATATCACCTGACGACGGGTACCTGTCTCACGTCGCCCCAAACTCCTTTGCAGGCATATCCGGTCGCAGTCCAGAATGGTCAGGTCTTCGTCAAACTCTCAGAGTGATCATGCAAATCCGAATGTCCATTTCATCTGCGCCCATGCCAGTTCCATCCGGATCTGGTGTGACACCCCTGGTATCTGCAGCGGAGGTTATCTTGGGGCGATCACTCTCCGACTCCATACTGCCAATTCCTCTGTCACCCAGCGCTTTCAGTCTATTTGGGCCCCGTGGTGTGTGTCTGGTTACGGAAGCGGGGCCACTGTGGGTCGCTGATACCGGGCATCATCGGCTTTTGGGCTGGCGATCGCGACCGATCGTTGACAATCAACCGGCGGATTGGGTGATTGGCCAACCCAACTTTAATCAGGAAGGGCAGAATGGCAAAGGAGCCATTGGCCCCGCCACGGTCAGTGTTCCCACCGGCATTTGTGCCACCGAACACGGGCTTGTTGTGGCCGATGCCTGGAATCATCGTGTCCTGATCTGGCATACACGTCCAGAAGCGTCTAACGTCCCGGCAGATGTAGTCCTGGGGCAAGCAAACTTTTACCGTGGCGAACCCAATCGTGGCAACATGGAGACAGCCAGCGATCGCCTCCACTGGTGTTACAGCGTGTTGTACCACGCCGGTAAATTGTTCGTCGCTGATACGGGCAATCGGCGGATATTGATCTGGAATCAGTTGCCACGGGAGAATGGCCAACCCGCAGACCTGGTATTGGGACAACCAGACTTCAACAGTCGGAATGAAAACGGTGGCGGCAGTCCTACAGCGGCAAGCTTACGATGGGCGCATGGCATGACTGTTTGGCGTGGCAATCTGGTAGTTGCGGATGCTGGCAACAATCGCATCATGATCTGGGAAGGGATCCCAACGGTTAATAACGCACCCTGTGTGGCCGTATTGGGACAGGAGAATTTTCAAGACGTTGAGCTAAATCGGGGGGTGTACGCGCCAACAGCCTCCAGTTTAAACATGCCCTATGGTGTGACGGCAACGGAGGATTGGTTGCTGGTAGCCGACACCGCCAATTCTCGCTTGCTTGGTTGGCAGTATCGTTCTCATCTGCGATCGCTGCAGGGGGCGGCTGCCGATGTCGTCATTGGGCAATATGATTTCCAAAGTAAGGGCGAAAATCGCTCCTATGGGATCGCAACGCGGGATAGCGTGTGCTGGTCCTACGATATAAAAGCCTGTGGCAAAACAGTGGCCGTTGCCGATTCTGGGAACAATCGCGTCCTTCTCTGGTCGTTACAATGACCGCATCTGCCCCTGTCACCCCTGACCTGGCCACCTGCCCCGCTTGTCTGGCCGACACCCTCGACCCCTTTAGTCGCTGGTATCGCTATCCTTTTACAAACTGCCCCCACTGCGGCCCCCACTTTAGCATCATGCGATCGCGGCCCGCTGATCGCCACCATACGAGCATGGCGGCCTTTCCCATGTGCCCGGAGTGCGCTCAGTCCTATGAAAATGCCAGCGATCGCCGCTTTCACGCCCAGTTCATTGCCTGCCATCGGTGTGGCCCCCGTGCCTGGTTAGAGCGGGCTGACGGTAGAGTGATCGTTGCCGACATGTTCTCTATGATGGATGATGTGGATGCCGCCTGCACCCTCCTGCAACGGGGTGAGATTGTCGCGATTAAGGGGATGGGAGGCATTCATCTCGCCTGTGATGGCACCAACGAGCAGGCTGTCCAAACATTACGCCAGCGCAAACATTACCACGATAAACCCTTCGCCCTCATGGCGCGGGATTTAACCATCATTGAGCAGTATTGTGACCCTACTCCCGCCGAACGGGAGTTGCTCCAAAGTCCGGCAGCTGCCATTGTGATATTAAGATCTCGGAGTTTGCCAAGCACTCCGAAATCTGGTGCAGGTTCTAGCAAGGCGATCGCGCCATCGGTTACCCCCGGACTCACCACCCTTGGGTTTATGTTGCCCCACACCGCACTACATCATCTGATGTTGCGGCGGCTAAATCGTCCCATTGTTGTGACCAGTGGCAATCTAACCAATGAGCCAGTCTGCATTGACAATGAGGAGGCAAGGGAAAAGTTAGGCGCAATCGCTGATTTTCTATTACTTCACAACCAGGACATTGTGAATCGAGTAGAGGACTCGATCGTTCAGGTCGTCAACGGCCAAACCCAGATTTTACGACGGGCACGAGGCTATGCCCCAGAATCTATCCATTGAACCGTTGGACAGTACCCATTCCCCGGCAGTTCTGGCAATAAGTACTGTCCTGGACAATACTTTTTACCCGCTAGAGAGCGATTAAGCAATTTTCCCACAACATCCCAAAAAGCCGAAAAAATACTACATTTATTTTCTATAGAAACACATTAAAATACGATTTAGACCTATTCCAGCATCAACGTATAGATCACCACACAGTTCTGGAACTAAATACCCCATAAGGGTTGTCATCACGCACCAGCTCATCCCCGTTCACGCTGGTGATCTATCCCTGGGTCAAGCACCGATCGCAGCAGCCCTTTACAGCAATCGACTTCCAGGGGCAACAGCCTGAACCAGGCCAGGATTACCAGGAAATTCTTGCACAGAATGAAGACGTTAGATGAATTGAAATTTCGTTGCAATTCATCCAGCTATTCAGTATTACCTTGCACTGGCTGCTAATGGCAGACATAATGCACACAAGTCCGTCCTCTATTGGATAGCTGTTGATGGATATTGTGGATGCAACTTATGAGTAATCTCAACCGTGTTCTCATCTTATTTGCTCACCCGGCTCTGGAAAAGTCGAGAGTTAATCGACATTTAATTCAAGCAGTTAGAGAATTAGATGCTGTCACCGTACACGATCTCTACGAGGCTTACCCTGACTTCCATATCAATGTTAAGCATGAGCAAAACCTGTTATTGGCACATGACATTATTGTGTTCCAGCATCCATTTTACTGGTACAGCAGTCCAGCAATCTTGAAGGAATGGCAAGATCTCGTATTGGAATATGATTTTGCCTATGGGCATCAGGGAAATGCTCTCACAGGCAAAAAATTCCTTTCCGCCATCACAACGGGGGGTACCGAGCATGCCTATTGTCGGGAAGGAGATAATCGCTTTAGCATCCGGGAATTGCTGGTTCCCTTTGAACAAACTGCCTATTTGTGTGGCATGGAGTACTTACCACCCTTCGTCATTTATGGCACCTACCGGCTGCGATCGCTACATCAAATTACCCAGCATGTGAATCATTATCGGGCATCAATCATGGCCCTACGGGACAATACATTGAATTGGGATGTTCTGCGGCAATGTCAATTCTTTAACCAGGATTTACAACAAATCATTCAGCTTACCGAGGTAACCCCCAATGCATAATGAAAGCTTTTTCTTTCAAGCATTTATTTACCTGATCGCGGCTGTTCTATCCGTTCCCATTTCCAAACGGTTGGGATTAGGTTCAGTGTTGGGCTACCTGATCGCTGGGGTTATTATCGGCCCCTTTGGATTGCACTTTGTGGGGCAAGAAGGTGAAGATGTCATGCACTTCGCCGAGTTTGGCGTCGTGATGATGCTCTTTCTGGTTGGCTTAGAACTGCAACCATCCCTACTATGGCGATTGCGCGTTCCGATCCTGGGTCTGGGTGGCTTACAGGTTACTGTCACGGCATTGGTAACTCTAGGGCTTGGGATCATGTTTGGGGTCGCGTGGCAAACCGCACTGGCGGTTGGTTTAATCCTGGCCATGTCATCAACGGCGATCGTACTGCAAACGTTGAATGAAAAAGGACTCATGAAAACCGAAGCGGGGCAAGCTTCTTTCTCGGTTCTGCTCTTTCAAGACATTGCGGTGATTCCCATTCTGGCGCTCCTGCCGTTGCTGGCGACCAGGGATAGTACCGTGACCCTGGCGGCAAGCAACATCGTTTTTGTCGCTGCCGAGCAAACAGCGGCGCAAAGTACGGCCCTACCGGGTTGGCAACAAGCCCTCCTTGTCATGGGAACGGTTGGCGGCATTATCGTTGCTGGAAGATTTTTAATGCGCCCGGTCTTCCGGCTCATCGCGGCCACCCAACTACGTGAAATTTTTACCGCAACGGCCCTGCTACTAGTGATTGGCATTGCCCTGGCCATGCAAAAGGTTGGACTATCCCCTGCCCTGGGAACCTTCGTCGCGGGTGTAGTGCTGGCAGACAACGAGTATCGGCATGAGCTGGAAAGTGATATTGAACCGTTCAAAGGCTTACTCTTAGGGCTATTCTTTATTTCGGTGGGAGCCAGCATTAATTTCAATCTCCTGGTGCAGCAACCCCTTCTGATCCTGGGATTGGTGATTGGATTAATCCTGATCAAACTCACTGTCTTATTTGGGTTAGGTCAATTTTTTCGTATGGAGTTGAGACAAAGCTTACTGTTTGCCTTCGCTCTAGCGCAGGGAGGCGAATTTGCCTTTGTGCTTTTCTCCTTTGCGACTCAAAACCGCGTCCTCGCCAGCACGGTTGCCGAACCTTTAGTTGCCGTTGTGGCACTGTCAATGGTTCTGACACCACTACTGATGATTGTCAACGATCAGTTGGTGCAACCCCGTTTTGCCACGGACGAACCGCAACGAGAAGCCGATGAGATTGACGACAACGAAAATCCCGTCATTATTGCAGGGTTCGGTCGGTTTGGCCAAATTATTGGACGATTGTTAACCGCTAATGGCTATCGAGCAACGCTCCTGGAACATAGCCCTACTCAAATCGATCTTCTACAACGCTTCGGTTGGAAAGTTTTTTACGGCGATGCATCCCGCCTCGATCTGCTCCATGCAGCGGGAGCCAGGCAGGCCAGGCTGCTAGTCGTGGCCCTGGACGATCGCGAAAAAACCACCGAAATTGTGAGGCTAGCTCATAAACATTTTCCGCACTTAAAAATCCTGGCACGGGCTTATGATCGCCGTCATGCTTACGAATTAGTGCGCCAGGGTGCCGATATCATTCAGCGAGAAACCTTTGGTTCCGCCTTAGAGATGGGAATAGAAACGCTCAAACTGTTAGGAATTCGCTCCTATAAGGCCCATCGAGCTGCTCGAATTTTCAAGCACCATGATGAAGAAGTCCTCCAGGAAATGGCCCATTTATCCGAGGATGAAACTGCATTACTGGCGCGATCGCGGCAATTAGCAAACGATTTAGCCCAGTTGCTCCAGGCAGACAATGAAGACCTGGTTCATGACTTTGATTTGGCCTGGGATGTCACTGCACAACGCAAGACGCCTGATCTTTCAGCAAACGATTAATACGGAATTCGGATCGTATAGTGACACTATTTCATCCTCTTGCTGTAAGGGCGTTGGCGTAGCTATGCCCTTACAGATAACGCTACGCCATAAACGGATTTCGGATAACCTGCCAGCGATTAAATACTTGCACTTGCACTCAGATCTGCCCGCACCCGGATTAAAAACCGTCGCAGCAGATGGATTTTGCGTTACTTTAGCCGTAAAACGGGCAATCTATTAGCATCCCAGTCCAAACGGTAAAAACATCTCTTAGCCCTGGCATCTGTGGCATCGACCAACTTGGAACCCTCTGTACTTTCTTTGGCAACCATCCTGGAGAAAATTGCCGCCATTACTCTCCAGATCCAGCAGTGCTACGATTTAACCGACATTTTACAGTGGGCAATCGATGATGCCAGAAACCAGCTGCAAACCGATCGCGTCCTCATTGGTCAGCTTCACGAAAATCAACTGATCATTGTTACGTTGGAGTCTACCAACGGCGAAGGGATATCCACACTCGGACAGGCGATCGCCCCTCCGGCCCCGGAGAATACCTGGTTCCAACTCTGCCAGCAGGGCAAAACGGTTGCCATCCCGGATATGCTCGATGGCACCCTGGCCCCAAACCAGACCGCACCACTCGTCCCATTACAGGTGCAGGCCATGCTGGCTGTACCCATTATGCACAAGGGTTGTCTATGGGGAATATTGATGGCCCACCACTGCCGCAGGGCGCATCAATGGAGTTCCCTGGATGTGCAGTACATACAGCAAATGGCACTCCAATTAGGCGTTGCCGTCCAGCAGGCCAGTTTCCAGCAGGAACACCAACGCTTAGCCACTGAGTTGAAACAGCGTCCCGTTGTCTGCAATCAACCCGCCTACGAAGAGGCAGAAGCCCGATTACGCCGCTATGAGCGGATTGTCTCCGCCACTCCCGATGGGGTTGCTTTGGTCGATCACAACTACATCTATCAGGCCGTTAACCACACCTACCTGGCCTGGACAAAACAATCCTCTAATGAGGTGATTGGCCGTTCAGTCCGTGATGTCCTGGGGCGTAATTCTTTTATCACGTTTGTCAAACCACGCCTGGATCGGTGTCTGGCGGGAGACCCCATCCAACTTTTCGAGGACTGGCAAGACGATGAAGCGGGTCAACGCCGCTATTTCAGAACAACCTATACCCCTTACACCGAACTTGATGGCACCATCTCAGGGGTTGTCGTAAATATTCACGATCTGACTGATCTGAAAAAAACCGAAGTAGCGCTACGGGAGCAACAACAGTTTACCGAGCAAATTGCCGAGTCCACACTGGCCATTCTGTACGTATATGATTTGACCGAGCAGCGCAATATTTACTGCAACCAGCAAATTGAAACCGTTTTAGGCTACTCTTCAGCCGAAATTAAGGCAATGGGTGATGCCCTGTTTCCGCTGCTCATTCATCCCGACGACTTACCTAGAGTCATAGCCAACCAGCAAGAGTTATATCAACTTCAGGGTAATGAATTTGTCGAAATTGAGTACCGGATGCGCCATAAGAGCGGCAGCTACCGGTGGCTACTCAGCCGGGGTAAAGTGTTGAACCGTAACCCCAATGGTGAACCGAAGCACATTGTCGGTGTTGGCATTGACATCACAGCATTCAAAGAAAGTCAGGCTGTCATTCATCAACAAACCGAACGCGAACGGCTCTTGATGGCGATCGCTCAAAACATTCGCCAAACCCTCGATTTAGACCAGATTCTACAGACTGCCGTAACGGAAGTGCGCCAGTTACTCCAGGTTGATCGCGTCGTCATTTATCGCTTCAACCCGGACTGGAGCGGTACTATCATTGCTGAATCGGTCGAAACTGGTTGGGACTCCATCCTGGGCAAGCAAATCTCCAGTTTTTGTTTGGTCGAAACGCAGGGACAACTGTATCGTGAAGGGCAGATCACCGCTATCGACGACGTCCAGACAGCCAGTCTCGATGCTAGTTCACTGACAATACTGGCAGAGATTCAGGTACAGGCAATAGTAGTGGTGCCCATTCTCCAAAATGATCAACTCTGGGGACTGTTAGCGGCACATCATTGCCAGCGACCTCGCCACTGGGAACCCTTTGAAATCGCCTTACAACAACAATTGGCCACTCAAGTGGCGATCGCCCTGCAGCAATCGGAACTATTCCGGCAGGTGCAAACCTTTAACACCGAATTGGAACTACAAGTCCAGGAACGTACCGCCCAGTTGCAGCAAGCCCTGGAGTTTGAGGCCCTCCTTAAACGCATTACCGATCGGGTACGCGATAGCCTGGATGAACATCAGATTTTGCAAACGGCGGTGCAAGAACTAGCAAATGGACTGGGCGTGAAGTGTTGTGATGCCGCATTGTACGACCTGGAACAACGAACATCTACTATCGCCTACGAATCACTCCAAGCGGGGGTCAACCCAGCCAAGGGATTGGTCTTTAGCATCGATTCGAGTGGAGGTATTCATGACCAACTGCTTCGGGGAGAATGCCTGCAGTTTTGCCTCACCCAACAGTGGCCAAACAGCTACCGTAGCACCATTGATCCCCAGGCTGCCATTCTGAGTTGCCCATTTCAAGATGAACAGGGTGTAATTGGGGATATGTGGCTATTTAAACCACAGCAGGAGTATTTTAGCGATGCCGAAGTGCGGTTGGTGCAACAGGTTGCCAACCATTGCGCGATCGCCCTGCGCCAATCCCGCCTTTACCAGAAGTCACAGGCACAGGTGCAAGAACTGGAACGGCTGAATCACCTCAAAGATGACTTTTTAAGCACCGTCTCCCATGAGTTGCGCACGCCCATGTCCAACATTAAGATGGCAATTCAAATGCTGGAGGTGATCAAATCCCAAGATCAATCAGGGCCAAACAACGCCGAGACTTCAGTCGTCGATCGCAGTGAGCGATACTTTAAGATCCTGCAGAGTGAATGTGAACGCGAAATTAGTTTGATCAATGATTTACTGGATCTCACACGCTTAGATGCTGGCGTGGAACCTTTAAACCCGGTCACAGTTAATCTGCAAGACTGGTTGCCACAAGTATTAGAGCCATTTAAACAACGGAT
>CAZGDE010000063.1:0-9165 GCA_964524315.1 uncultured bacterium | reverse complement strand
GCAGCAGCAACAGTTACAAGTCTCTCTTCCTGCGAATACCCCACCCATCGGCACCGATTTATCCTGCCTGGAAAGAATTCTTGCCGAATTGGTCAATAATGCCTGCAAATACACCCCTGCCACCGGACAAATTAGCGTCTTGGTAAAGGTAAAACCAGCAGCGAAGAAAATAGCATTTACCTGGCTGGTGATCACAGTAGCCAACTCCGGGATTGAAATTCCCAGTCATGAGTTGGAACGGATTTTTGATAAGTTTTACCGCATTCCCAATAACGATCCCTGGAAACATGGTGGAACTGGGTTAGGGCTGGCCTTAGTAAAACGACTCGTTGAACGGCTCAAGGGTGACATTACCGCCACAAGCCACCATCAGCAAACACGATTTACCGTCAAAATTCCTTCATTGAAGTAAATTCATCAACAACGCTACTCGCCAATCAATCTTCATCCCTGGCAGGAAAGGACTCTTCCAATTCAGCCAAACGACTTTTGTTTTCAATCAGCCATGCCCGCGTTTCACTGGTTAACTGCTCCCAGAGAACGTGAGGCACAACATAGGGCGAAGAAAACTGATAGCGATCGCCCAAACTTGCTAAATTAGCCACCACACCGGGGGGCATCTCGAAACTGCTCCAATTCACCTCAATCCGCCTGCCAGAAAGTCCTCCTGATGGATCAAAAACAATCTGAGCAATACGCACCAAATCGGCAAAATGCTGTTGCTTCAGCCCAGTGACCTCTAATAGCTGGCGAGAGTTTTCTGGCAACATAGAAATTAAGCGAGGGTACAATTCTTTATCAGAAAAAATTACCAATTCCATTGCAGCGGCAAACAAAATCTCACAAATTATTTGGGATTCAGAAGTTTTGATGGCCGGATCAAGGTTCACCAATTAAGGTAAAGGCTGCCCAGTCACGGGGATTGGTGTACTTCTGCAGCGTCATTAACATGGCCTGACGCAATGCCTGGGCTTTATCTGGTTGTTGTTGCAATTGGCGATAAAACTCAATCATTAATTCTGAGGTGGGGGTATCCGGTACTTCCCAGAGAGATACCAACACGCTGGGAACCCCCGCCGCCATAAAAGACCGGGACAGGCCAATGACACCATCTCCAGTAATCGTCCCCCTGCCTGTATCACAGGCACTGAGAACCACCAGTTCAGCAGCTAGATTGAGGTCAAGAATCTGATTCGCGGTCAACAACCCATCCCCAATACTCGTACTGTTGATCAAAGTAGTTCCGCCCCTCGTTTTAGCCACCTTCGTTGGCTCCGGAGCCAACGCGATCGCCCCCGGCACACCAAAGCCGAGATGGTTTAAGTCACCTAATAACCCATGTGTAGCGAGATGCACCAGGCGGGCGGTGCGCATCTGCGCAATGACAACTGCTTCTGTGGCAGCATCTCCTGTAAGAGGCTGGGTTTGGAGAATCTGCGCAATGGCGATCGCCTCTTCGCCAGCACCTGGTAAGGGAGACAATGGTTGCGGTGGTTCCTCCGGGTTGAAGGAAATGCTGGGCATGGTGGGATTACCCACAACCAGGGCAGCAGAATTTCTCTGAGCATTCCGGTTTTTGTGCTGGCGGGTGAAGGCTAACACCTGGATGGATGGAGTCGTCAGAACCGTGTGTCTTTCAACCAGGTAGGTGCCTTGTTCGTCCTGTAACGCAGGAAAGGGAATCAGGAAGAGGGGACCGTGGGGTACAAAAATGACTCGCGCTTTGGGATCCTTTGGTAGGAGATCGGCAATGGGCGCAATCAGGAGATCGTAACTTTGCCGCAAGCGTCGATACCGGCGACGGGTTGTGTCTGACTGGGCGCGATCGGTGGGAGTTCCTGTGGCGACAACGCCCAATCCCCGATCTGCAGTCGTGGAAGCGCTGGCCGTGATTGTGTCCCGCGTTCCTTGCACCAACTGGTTCAGACCAGGGGCCGATACGCCGCGATTAATCCCCGTTGCCGCAACAACCCGCGTTTTTTCTAACGTCTCTTCCAGAGAAGTTTCTAAATCAGTCAACTTGACGGAACGGAGATCAATCACACCACTGGGTTGAATCACCCAGATGAGCAAGGTCTCTTCCACAATGGAATATTCCACCAGCGTGGCTTGATAGGTTTTCGCAATCTGGCGAATTTGCTCCACGGTTGGTGGTGCGGCAGACGCAAATTGCTGGGAAGCCTTGGCACCTAACCGGGAAGCTAATAGCTCAACAAAGGCTCTAGCCCGACTCCGTTCGGCCATGGCCAGGGCTGAGGCCGTCTGATTTTGGGCAATTAGTGCCTGTTGCAAGGCACTATACGTCACCGCCTGGGTTTCAAACAACGACACTTTATTTTCATCTGTTAACCCCGGTCGCAGGGATTCCCAGATCTCAATCGCCGTCAGCAGGGTTTGGGTGGCCTGGGGAGCATTCCCCTGACGCAACAGCGTGATGCCAATCGTGTTTAAAGTGGCTCCCTGACCTGGTTTGTCACCAATTTTCTGCCGTAGAGACAGGGCTTGCTGCAACAGTTCCAGCGCCGATCGCGGTTGCTCCAGATTCACATACAGTTCCCCTAAATGGTTCAAGCTGGTGGCTTCCCCTGCCCGATCACCCAACTCTTGCGCGATCGCAACCGCCTGCTTCAGGGCCGAAATTGCCGCCTGTGACTGGCCCAGATAGCTATAGGTAACACCGATCGTATCTAGGACCGTTCGTTCACCAAACCGTTTACCCTCGTAGCCATCCGGTAGCAACTGGTACAGTTTAAGGGCCTGCTGTGCCGAGCGCAGCGCGTCCTGATGCTGTTTAAGTTGGTTCTGCACCAGGGCTAGGCGGTTGTAAACAGCGGCTTCATCCTTAGGCAACTCATAGATGCCCCCTTCTAGAGGAATGCCCCCCTGCTGCTGTTCTTTGATATTTCCGAGAGCCTGTTCCAGCGTCTCCCGTGCTTTCTGGTATTGCCCCAATCGCTCGTAGGCACTGGCAAGGCTGGTAAGCGACACCCCCATTCCCGGGCGATCGCCCAGTTCCCGCCGCTGTTTTGCCGCCGTCTGGTAGAACGATAACGCCTGGGCGTACTGACCCAAATTAATCGAGGTATCTCCAATCCGGTTGAGGGTATCCGCTTGTTTCACGCGATCGTCCGCCTTCGTGTAAACCTCCAGTACTGCCTGAAACGTTTTCAGTGCCGCTTGAAAATCTCCCTGTTGATACTGGCTCTCGGCCTGGGCATAGAGATCCTGTCCATCATTCGAAAAGATGCAGATCGTTGCCGGACGCAAGGGACAGTTTTTAGTTGCCAATGGATTAGTCAATACAATCAGATTGCGTAACCGGGTCAGCCCAGATAGAGAACTGATTTCCCGGATTTGGTTCTTTTCCAGAACCAGATAGGTGAGTTGGGTTAACTTCGCTAAGGGAGTGACATCTGTAATTTGATTACCGGCCAACAACAGAAAGGTCAGTTGCGTGAGGTTCGCCAGGGGAGTAATGTCACTAATCTGGTTAAAACTGAGATCCAGACTGGTGAGGTGAGGCAAGCTGGCTAAAGGGCTGACATCCTTAATTTGACGATTTCCCAGACTGAGTTGAGGCATCTTCAACAGAGCTTGTTCTGCCTGCTGACAGTCCTGGGTGTGGGCCTGTTGCAGGAGAACCTGCACCGTTTGTTGCTGCGCCGGTGACAGGCGAGTCTGATTCAAGCACCATTCAGCAAACCGATTCAACCGCTGTGGTGCTGCGGCAACACTAATTGAACTGCCCAAAGTGCCCCACCCACCCAATACCAGCACCAGGTTACTCACCAGAACTAATCCCCGTTGGGTGATGCGCTTAGGTGTCATCGGTTTTACTTTCCTTAGATTTTTCAGCGATCGGCTTTATTATTCCCCTGATCTAGCAAACATTACTTTTTTGTAGTGCCAACATTTTAATGCCACTGTCTTGCCGGATGCACACAACCCGTCACGAACACAAGCTAGTTAAGCTACCGGAAGTTATCTCGAGGGATAGTACCCAGCGGAAGCTGATTTCAATGTCGCCAGCACAATCTACCCCTCTACCCCGCCTTATCGTTCGCGATATGACCGCTCAGCTTGGCCCCTAATTTCTTCATTGGGTTAAACGAATTTTTGGTGCCTGCCGGGGAGAAGACGTTGACATCATCCCGTTCAAGGTAAGTGATCCAACACCTATTGCTGCACTTTGCGATCAATTGCACCAAGCAAGTGCATGATGGCTTGCACTAATTTCTCTGGTTCTACCGGCTTGGCAATATGCCGTTGAAAGCCAGCCGCTAAAGCCAGTTGTTGATTGATTTCCCCCGCATAGGCCGTGAGGGCGATCGCCGGAATGTTAACCCCCTTGTTCTGGCGATCGTTGCCTAATTTGGCGCATCAGGGCATAACCATCCATTTCAGGCATACCGATGTCACACAGCAGCAAATCCGGCACAGCTTGATTTAAAAGGTGCAATGCCTGCATTGCTGATGCCGCAGTGATTACCCTTGCTCCAGCCTGACTCAGAATAACGAATGCCAGGTCTCGCATGTCTGCATCATCGTCTACCACCAATACCTGAACATTAGTCAAGTCTGTCGCTGTTGTTAACGGCTCCACTGGAGTCAATGGCTTTTCAGCGATCAAATTAAGCGGCAGGCACACAGTAAAGGTTGCGCCTAAATTCGGCCCCGGGCTCTCTACCGCAATCGTACCTCCATGCAATTCGGTGAGTTGGCGCACAATCGCTAATCCCAACCCCAGACCACCAAATCGGCGTGTGATCGTACCATCCTCCTGCCGGAAATAATCAAACACATGGGGCAAGAAATCGGCACTGATGCCTTTGCCCGTATCTTTGATGCAAATTTGCACATTAACACCGACCTGCTCCAGGGTAATCGCCACCTGGCCACCCGTTGGCGTAAACTTAACCGCATTAGAAAGCAAGTTCCAAATGATTTGTTGGAGACGATTTGCATCACCCAGGACATTGCCAGCAATAGGACCTGCTGTGGTTTGAATGTGAATCCGCTTTGCCTCAGCCGAGAGCCGCACTGTTTCCAAGGCCGCTTTGATGGTAGCAGTTAAATCCACCGCAGCAATATGCAGGGTCATCTTACCCTGCAAGATTCGAGAAACATCCAATAAGTCTTCAATCAGTTGGGCCTGTAACCTGGCATTTCGTTCAATGGTTTCCAACGCTTGCGCTGTTTTCGTGGCATCCAATTTCTTCCCCCGTAACATTCTGGTCCAACCCAAAATTGGATTAAGGGGCGATCGCAACTCATGGGACAGGACTGCCAAAAATTCATCCTTAATCCGGTTGGCAGTTTCGGCTTTCGCGCGATCGTGTTGGGCCGCCTGATACAGTTTCGCATTGTCAATTGCTAATGAGGCGCGATACGCCAGTTCCTCGGCCAGTTGTACATCAGCAGGCGTATAGCGGCGACCTGACTCGGCCGAAATAAAGGAAATCACTCCAATCGTGCGGCCCTGAATTCGCAACGGCACGCTCATGAACGAACTGAAACCAACCTGACGCAGAATTTCTAAATGCTCCGGGTCACGGGCAGCATAGACCAGCAGTTCATCGGGGATTTCTGGCACAAAATCGGATTGTCCCGTGCGTAAGGTCAAAGCCGCTCCACGCTCTGCATTCGGGTCTAGCGGATATTTAGCTTGAATTTGATGGGCCCATTCTAGTCTGGCAGAATCAACATGCGCTACGGCAATCTGTCCAATCCTGCCATCGTCCTCACGAATGTGAATGATACACCAATCAGCCAATTCTGGGACGGTGAGTCGGGCGACCTGTTCTAACGTCGTCTGATAGTCTAGGGAAGATGCCAGCACAGCGCTGGCCTCGGCAAGAAACTGTTGGAACCGCCGGGCAACTTCTGCCTGCGATCGCGCCAGGCGTTCCCGTTCTAGCAGTTTTTCCCGTTCCTGTTCCGCATGCTTCCGTTCCGTGATATCAATGACAGCGCCAATTGAATGCTTGGGATGCCCCTGCAAATCGTAAGTAAACTGTCCCCTTGCTTCCACCCAGTGGATAGACCCATCCGACCAAAGCATCCGATATTCGTGGTGATATTCGGTGCGCTCATGCATGGCCCACTGTAGCTTTGCCTCCGCTTCGGCCAGGTCAGCGGGATGAACATGGCGTGCCCAGACCTCATAACTTGGTTCGCATTCGTGTGGCTGTAGCCCCAAAACGGTAAAGTGTCCTTCCGACCAGAGCAGGCCACCCGTCTGGATATCCCAATCCCAGCTTCCCATACGCCCGATGCGGACAGCCAGTTGCAGATGGGCTTCCCGTTCGCGTAATTTCTCCTCTACCCGCGATCGCTCCACTGCCAGCCAGGTTTTTTCCGCAACGCTTTCCATCAATGCCACGTCTTCCTCTGTCCACTGACGGGGAGCCCAATGGTGCAATGCCAGCAAAGCAACAAAGCGCCCCTCTTTCACCAGAGGAACGATCAGGAGGGCCTTGGTTTGAATTGTGTCCAGGTTCGCCGCGCCTTCTCCGGCCGTCCGTGGATCGCGATCCGCATCCGCAACAACAATGGTTTTGCCCTGTTTTAACGCAGCGATCGTAGCAGTTCCAAGAACATGCAGCCGGTGTCGCCCGACAACACTTGTGACACCATTACAGTAGTCGCGATCGATGATGACATATTTCTGGGTGGAGTCAATTTCCCCGTAGGTACAACGACTCACATTGAAGTGATGTCCGGTGAAGTTAACCACCTGCCACATAATTTCCTGTGAGTCTTGAATGGCACGCATCGCGTCATTCAATTCGATCAGAAATTGTTGTTGTCTTTCTTTCCGTTGCAATTCTGCAAGTAAGGCTTCTACCTGGCGCCGGGCACGCACCTGCGCTGTCACTTCAATACCATGAATCAAAATGCTATCAATGCAACCATCAATATTCCTGAGAGGCAGAAAAACAAGATTGAAAAATCCTTCTACCCAATTCCCACTGCCATCGGCGTACCAGCGGGACATATACTCATCCCCCCGCACCACCTCGCCCATCTGGAAGACCCGATCATGAACGTCAAAATAGTCCTGGTCAGCGATTTCGGGAAATACGTCCTTCGCACTTTGGCCAATAATCGTTTCAGAACGGCCAGAGACGGTCAGAAAGGTGGGGTTGGCCAGTTCAAAGACATGATCCGGCCCCGATAACACTGCGAACATAGCTGGCACCTGCATAAGAATTTCACGCAATCGTTGCCGCTCATTTTCTGCTAATCGGCGAGCCGTCTGCTCCTGCTCCAGCAGGTGATCTCGTTCCGCTTCAATTTGCTTGCGTTCCGTAATATCAACCGAAACCCCCGTCATCCGAGTCGCCTGTCCGATTTCATCGCAATAAACCCGCCCCTGACTTTTGAGCCAGCGTATTGCGCCACTGGCCCCCATCACCCGGTATTCCTGGGAAAAGGTGCGATCGCCTACCATCGCAGCTTCCACAGCCTGCCTGACCTGTTGCCGATCAGCGGGATGCACCACGGCATAAAAATCATCTACTATACCGATCTGCATCCCCCAAATACCCAGGGCATTCGGCGAACAGACCACTTGATTGGTGATCAAGTCTCTATCCCAGGCAATCATCTGGGCCGATGACAGGGCGAGTTGTAAGCGCTCTTCGGTCTGTCGCAGGTTCTCCTCAATTTGCTTGAGATGGGTAACATCTTGAAACATAGCAATGCCCATCGCCGGGTGCCCATGCATCGCTGGCAACATATCTCCCCTGCAAAGGGTTGAACGAATACCACCCGGTGTATGCCAATTCATTTCATAGTTCTCTAACCGTTCTCCTCGCGCTACCAGTGCTAAGGGCATACATTCTGGTTGAATCCACTGCCCACACAAATCAGTGCAGTAATAAGCATCCGCGTATTCATCCAATGATTTGTTTTTCGGGAAATCTCCCCCCGCTAATTCATTCGCAATCCGGTTGGCAAAAATCACTTTTGCCGTTTCCGGTTCAATAAACACGGTGGGTGTCGGCATTAAGTCCAGCACGGCCTGCAACCATTTCTGTTGGTTCTCCAGGGCGATCGTTTGCTGCCGCAGAAGCATTTCCGTCTGCTGCCGTGCTGTGATATCTTGCAACACCACAACGGCCGCCAGGACTTGACCCTGCTTGTCTAAAATCGGGCTGGAATTAACGCTAATAATGGTATGGCTATCGTCTTCATGCTTGAGATCCATCACCTCATTGGTGATTACTTCACCCATTTTCAGCGATCGCACCAGGGGATATTCCGCCACGGCATACTTACGACCATCGGGCCAGAACGCTTCAAAGGGAGCAATGGGGCCATAGTCCTCCAACTCATAGGACTGGGCAAAATCATATTTGACAATCTGTTTAGCCTGTTCATTGGCAAGCACTAACATATCGGTCAAAGCATCAGCAATCAAGACGCCCGCAGGCATCTGGCGTAAAACAATTTCAAAGCGGACACGTTCTATCTCCAACTCATGGAGCAATCGTTCCCGTTCCGCCTCTACCTGCTTACGTTCTGTGACATCCCGAAAATAAACGGCGATCCCTTCCGCTGCTGGATAGGCATTTACTTCTAGCCAACGCTGCACCGACTCCCCAAATTCTTCCCATGCTGTTGGCACCTGTTCAGTGACGACCCGGTGCATTAACTGGTAAGCAATCCCCCCTACAAGTTCTGGGAAAACATCATTCCAGACATGTTTACCAATCAAATCGGCGGGAGTTTTATGTAGAATTTGCGCTGCTGCCTGATTCACATAGCTGTAACGCCAATCACGATCAAACGCAACAAAGGCATCGGTAATACTTTCCAGAATAGTTACAGCTTTACGCTCGGTGGCTTGAGCAATCTCATCGGTTACATTCTGCAACCGGGACTCCAACTCTTGCTTCTGGCATTGTAAGGCACCCATTTCCTGCTGCAGTTCCAGCACCTGGTTTCGCAGCAACGCTAATTCAGCCTCTAAGCCAGCCTTTGAGCCATCAGAGTCGATTTCAGGCTCAATAGCCAGACCGCGGGCAAAATGTTCAATCACCTCAGAGCGCGAAATTCCCCGTTTCTGTGCTTCCTGATCCAGCGATCGCCACGCCGTACTGGTAAGCTGCAAAATTTCACGAAGTTCGGCAGGTGATTCTCACTTAACTTCGGCACCCG
>CAZGDE010000062.1:20033-22783 GCA_964524315.1 uncultured bacterium | reverse complement strand
AAATCCCAAATCCTAAAATGATCAGTACAACAACAAATAAAATGTTGTCCTTAATAAGGTGGAGTTGAAACGTAGCTTTACGATGTTTCAGTCCCCAAACGCGGTACTCATTCCATGCTGAATTCAGGTCTGGCGAATCCAGTCCTAGGGGGTCAGGCTCTTTTAAGACGGCGCTCTGCATCGCGGGACAGAATATTATATCTATCCACCCCATCGCCCATGGCAACTTTATACCCCCTATCAACCCTATTAGTACCCCTCCAACAACTAGCAAGGTTGTAGTGAGCTTCTTTTTAAGACTGTTATTAGAAGCAGGCTGTTCAGTCAAAATCCTGGCTCCTTGCTCTGCAGATGCGGGTGGAAGATCTCATACAAAGTCTCTAGAAGCGTAGAAACCTCTACGCTTCAGCCAAAAGTAATCCCTATTCGCCACAGTTTCACAACTATATAACTATGAGGAATGAGCAAAATTATAACTCGTTGCCTGAAAAATATTAATCTTTTCTTCCGTTACGATTAATTGCGATGTCCAAATGAGGCGATTTACACTTCTCCTACGTCACACCTTCAAAAGACGGTTGGACGTTCACTGCAGTCTTAACTGCCGCAGGGTTAAGTGCGAAGACATTATAACTATCTCGAAGCCAGTGACCATATTAAAAATCTATGAGTAGAAACGAAATAGAGACCGTTAAAAACAACTTAAAAGCAGTACTGGGGCTATATAACCTGGATTCCTTAATCCATGACTATAAGGAACGAGTAGAGGTTCAGGGTGAGTACACCAAAGTCGTTTACCTGGGCTTATATGAAGAAGTCCTCCACGAAATGATGCAGCTATTACCTGACTTTGAGTATGAAGAGCTGCGGCGTAACCTAGACAACGACTTCTTGCGGGTCAACATCACTAAGAAATCAAGCAACGCCTCTACGCCTAGCAGCCCTGAGTCTGTTAACCCCTGATCCAATGTGGATGATATTACTGCCTTGAGACTTAGCTACCTTACCGATAGCTTGTGACCCAATGGTGGCGACTCCACCTGCGATCGCACTCATGAGCCCTGACTTCGCCATGTGGATATAGCAGTTGTAAACCGCATTAGATATGGCATCTGAGATATCTTTGCTGCCGGATTTCGGATGGTCGATTCTGCCTGTAGAAGGGATTTGAATCAGGTTAGTAAACTCAGCTTCAGCTGTAGTAGACCAATAGCTATCCCTGGGCATGATCAGCAATCCCTGATCAATTAGGGTTTTGGAAACTGAGTAATAGAGCAACTGAGCTTGGTTACTCACTGACATCTGCTCTGTGGAGATACCAGCCATGTGTAGTTTCTGAATGGAATACTCAGAGTTAAAGCTATCAAAGGTCATCTTCATGACCTTACGGGCGCGGCAGACATCCAGCATAATCTCTTCTGCATTTAGGAAAGAGACAACTCGCTGGATCCCCTTGTTACTGCGATCGCGATCAATGTAAGGCTTCCATGCCATGATTGCATCGACTTGAATCGCCCATTTGCCATCAGGTAACTGAATGGGGTGAACTACCGCAAAGGCAGCAGAGTCTTTCTTTACCCCATAGTCACAGTGAGCAAAGGATTGTCCCGTAGCCAGGTGTTCCATGCGGGTGATTTGAACGCCAACATAGTGACGAACTTCGCCCTCATCATTGGTCATATCCAGGGGGATCTGAGAAGCGTCGATCGCACTAATGCCAGTGAAACAACGGCTCACATTCTCAGCAATCATGAATGAACCCTGTTTAGCTGCCCTGATACCTTCAAACTCAGTGGCAGCAGCGATGGGGTCTTTGATGTATTCTTCTGAGGATTTGATGGCTTCTTCACTCATGTTGGGATTCATGTTCACATCCCAGGTGCGAAGCTTGAAGCCAACCATGGAAGGATCACGTTTGGAAACTTCATAGAGTTTCTCAATGTAGTCCCCGTTTTCCCAGGCAGAAGAGATGGCGATCTTATGCCCTTCTTTACCGAATGTTTGGACCCCTTTCCCTACGTTACTCCAAATAAGGTCAGCCTTAGAATTGCCAAATTCATCAATGTCAAAACGGGCAGCTTCATCTAATACCAAAACCTTAATGGAATAACCAACTAGAGATTTGGAGTTGGTGTGCTTAGCGGCTAGAAGAATGTTTTTTGACTGACATCTAATTTCCTGCTGGAGTACTTCAATCTTGCCAGCCATGATCAAGCCTTTGAAGTAGTCAGACCCTTCGCAGTAGCCTTTAATCTGAGCAAATAATGTTTCTTTTACCTGCTCTAATGATTGTGAGATTACGAATAGTGCGATAGGGGAGTTAGGTAATAAGCCGTAGTGGGCTGAAGGATTTTCTAAAGAAATTAACTTGTAGAATTCGTAGAGAACAACGATACTTATCAACGTTGTTTTTCCCGATCTGCGGCCAGCCTCTAGTACTAAATGGCGATAGGCTCTACCGGGAATATAGGTGGTTCTATCTAATAGATTCCATTGTTCAAGAATGAGAATCTCATCTTCATTTAGATCCTCCCCATAAAAAGCTTTAAGGATAGCTCGCTGGGGAGGGTAGAGAGTGTTTTTACCATTGAAGATGAACTCTTCAGCAAACTCAATGATAGAGATATCCCCTCCACCTTCAAAGCTGGAGATACCTTCTGCTATTAGATCGTCGAATAAAGATTCGGCTGAATATTGAGTTTGCTTAGCCATTGCTGGAGATAAGAAGTCGCCAGCTTATTCATATGAGA
>CAZGDE010000062.1:0-20023 GCA_964524315.1 uncultured bacterium | reverse complement strand
GAAATATACAAACTAAAGGTGCGCGTTTATGGCTTTAACTAGAATTAAGAAACAACAACTTATTGAAGAGTTGGTAGCGTTGTTTGCAAAAGAACAGCGAGAAGAAGGAGACCTCACCTGGAGAATGTCAGCTACAGGCGAAGGAATTTATGAAGTCAAGCTTCAGGGTGTTTGGTTTGAGTTTGATCTTTACCACCGCACCTGGAAGTTACTGGGGGCAAAGAAGATCTACGTCTGTGACAATACACCAGATTTCTTGAAGAGAGCCAAGGATTTCCTTTACCTAGCCGCACACGGTCAAGTTCAGAAATGGCAGGAGAATGCTAAAGCTTTTGATCAACCAGAAAGGACAGCAGCATAATGGATGACCCAGATTATAAGCCGTTAACTTGGCGGCAACTTCTCAGTGCCAAGATTCCAGAAGAGTTTCTGGACTTTCCTGTCAGTGTTCACTTATCGAACACCGACGAGTACATTGATGTCTCTAAGATTGGTCAGGAAACTGAGGACGTCGTTTTATCTGAAGGCGAACCTTACCTGATCATCGACTTTTAGGTTTTGAAACAAATGAATAATGAAGATGAGCGAGAACGGCTTTTAACTGAAGCAATTTACTGGAATACTCAAGCTCAAAAGTTTGCTGGCGTTGGTGCGTCAGTCCTATGTTCCCAATGCCTGAACTACTATTTACGCCGCATTCAATTGATTAACAAATTAGATCTACAGCAGTTATGACAGTAGAAGCCGTAATAGACAAACTCAGACAAAAGGTTCAATTCCTGGAAGCAGAGCGTAGAAACGACCCTCAGTACACAGGTTTAATCAACTTCCTTAATGAATGTGCTGACGAGTTAGCAGCGGCGATCGCGCCCAAAGATCTCAGCTCTATTCAGAATGGGCGTTGTGTCGCTCACTTTGAACCCAACCAGGTTAAGGGGCTGAAACTCAGAGTAGAGCTACAAGTCTGCTTTTCTGGCGGTAATTGGCAGGATGAGAAGTGGATTTATTTCTGGGATGGGCTCAGGTATGAGTTCGACGATGAAGAGATCCTCCGCATCTGCGAAGACGCGGCTCACAAACACTACAAACAGCACAAGGTTGAGTATGTTGACCTTAAAGCTGTGGGTCTGTACTGGGAGCCCTACTTCCTCGATACAGGGGAAGAAGTAGAGTACGCAGGGGAGGAGTGTCCCAAATGCGATTCTACTGAATCTGCTTACGTTTCCTTCGCTGAAGAAGAGGAGTACTCAGAAGAGGCCATGCGGTGTACAAACTGCGGGGCGATCTTCGTCAAGTGCGAAGATGACACTGTTTGTCAGATCGCATGAAGCCCCCAGTTGAACGTATCAAACTGAGCGAAGTGGCAAAATATCAGCTCATCACAATCAAGAAGCGGACCAAGATAGAAACTTGGAACGTTATTTGCCGATGGGCTTTTTGCTACTCTCTGGCTCAGGAACACCCTCCCAGTCCCGTACCCATTCCCGCTGACAGTAACGTCGAAATGACCTGGCAGACTTTTGCTGGTCCCATGAGTGACATTCTGATCATGGCGTTGAAGCAGTGGTGTCAGAACAACGACTTTGACCCCACTGATGAAGAGGTTTTAGCCAAACAGTTTCGCTGGCATCTGCACAGGGGGATTGGGTACATCGCTGGTGATCCCCATATTCGCTCCATTGATGACTTAATTAAACTAGCAACCCCTAAAAAGAAAAATGGAACTTCTGCAAACAGTGGCTCTGCTGGAGGACCTTCCTGAAAAGAACCTTCGGCGGGGAAGCGTAGGAACAATCGTTTACGCCTACCCCACCCAGGAAGACTTTGAGGTAGAGTTCGTTGACCTCAATGGGCGCACCTATGCCTTGGAAACCCTGAACGCAAATCAATTGATGGTACTTTATCATCAGCCAGAATAATGACAATTAAATATGACGAGATTGCCAGTGAGTTAACTAAGCTCACTGGCAAAACTTTTGTTTGGCGGCAGGATAGCGGGTATGCGACCCACATCGACTGTCAGGAAGCTCACTTAGAAGTTTCCTTCCATGAAGACTATCGTGGTAAGCGAGTTGAGATTTCTGTTTGGGTTCACCTGCAAGGGGTCAACACAAACCTGAATTCCTTTGTACCCAGAGTGAATGGGTACGACCCTGATAACAAAATCACAGTTGCCAAAGATCGCCCCTCATTAGCGATCGCCAAAGACATTAACCGCAGGCTGCTGACAGACTGGTATGACCGCGCTGAGAAAGCTGTTTCGACTTTCTTGGATTGGAAAGCCACTAGAGACGCTCAATATGCTCTGTGTATGGAGCTGGCTGACCTCTGTGGTAGCAAACCTGAAGTTCACCAGGAATATGCTGGAGCTGCTCGGTATGCCGATCGCTTCCATCCCCAGGGTAAGATCTACAAAGTTTACGTGGGGTCTGATCAGCGGGTGAATATCGAAATTCACAACCTGACTAGGGAAGAAGCACTGGCAATTGTGACAACGCACTCCCTGAAATTGCAGATGGAAACAATGCCTCTGGATAAGCTGGCAGATCTGATTTACAACCAGCACTACAGTCCCAGCCCTGAAAGGATGGAAGCCCTACGGCAGGATTACTACGCCAAGGGCGGTAAGGAAGACTTGTCTGACGAAACTAACTTTCAAGTGGCTCGCTTGTACCGAAAGTTACTTCAGGAAATTGAGGATGCAGAAGTTACAAGGCTGGCAAGCTGATGAGGGCAATTCTTGACCTTGATTTTGACTTCTTTTGGATCGATCCATCTTGGGTTGGTATGGACACCGATGAAGGACGCTCTAAGGAGATATCAGATTTAATCTGGCAGACCAGAGTTGTGGGCGCAGTCCAGCAAGGCTATAACATCTACAAGCAATTGAAGAGCCCTGTGGATATTCACCCTTTGGAATTCTGGGATGTCGTCTCTGCCAAGTTTGATTTCTCAGGGTGCGATCGCATCCTCTACTCAGATAGCCACGCTTCTGTGGGGGCAGAGTTACCCAGGTATCTGGACCATAACCAGGAATACGCTGTTTGGCACTTTGACAGCCACCATGACCTGTTCTATTCAGAACGGAAATTTCTGGATCACTTATCCAAGAACATCTGCAATTGTGGGAATTGGTTAGGGGTAGTTGGCGCCACGTTGCCTGAAGTAATTCGGGAGATCAACGTGGTTTACCCTGAATGGCGGCGACTTCCCTTGACCCCTGGCGAGTATCCTAGATTGGAAGTTTCCTATATGCGGCAGGCAGAACTGGTACAGTTCTTTGCCAAGTATGGGATTAGGATCAACTTCTACTTTTTCAACGAGATCCTGCAAGCAGATATGCCCAAGCAGGAAGTAGAGGTTATCACCGCTTGCTTATCTAGCGAATGGTCTCCACCCTGGGGTGATGTTTTCTTCAAGGAACTCATTCAGACTGCTCCTGTCCAACAGGAAATGGTGGAGATTGAGGATGCTAGGTGGGTGAATGGATTTGTACTGCGCCCCTTTCCGTTAACTTGGGAGGCAGCAGTTCAGACGTACAGACCTATTGTCGATCAAGGGCTGCTGAAGAAGGTATTGCACTTTGCTAAAAAGCGCCCAGCAGTCACAAAGGCTGCGGAGTAGGGTAGAGAAATAAGAACTTTCTCTACATTTTCTTCCTTATGTTAATTAGCCAATATACTGCTTTTTGCCGTAGCTCCTGCTGCCCTACGATCGACGTTTATTCAGGTGAGGAAGAAGTTGTCATTATCAAAGATGACTACAACGGAACAGTCAAGCTCACCTATGAGCAATTTGAGAAGTTGCATGCTCATTATCTGCAAGTTCGCTATGGCAAATTGCGGGTGGTGATTAGAGTTATCCAAACCTTAATTGGAATCCTCGCTAAGAAGTATTCAGCTTAAGTTATGGAAACTTTTGCACTGCTACTTCTCTATTCCTTTGGGTTACGCTGGCTGATTTTCCAATACAAGAAAACCGCCTTTATTAGAGAGCTGTTAAGGGCTATTAAGGTGAAACCCCTTGATAGTTTAGCGGCTGAACTACTTCAATGCTGCTACTGTCAGATGGTAGAAGCCTCCACGGTAGTCTACTTGACGCTGACTCTAATAAGGCGGATTGATCTCTCCTTCCCTGAGATTCTACTAGCAATCGTGGCTAATGGGTGGATCATGGTTATCACTGAATATTTCTTTGAGAGTGCCATTGATAAAATGGAAGACTTTCATGGTTTTCACCTAAAGAAATAATTTAAGAATTCCACTGTTAGCTGGTTCCAGTAATTGGGATCTCTAAGTTAATCATCAGAGTGCGGGGCAGAAGTTTCTGCCCCTTTTTTATTAGGGGAATTACTATATGGATGAGCTAACTCGTGTAGAGCAATTTATTCAGAGAAAACTGCAGACAGGAGCTTCTAAAAAAGAGAAGGGAGCCTATAAGTCTGTGCTTGGGTACATTCAAGGATTAAAAGATGCAACTAATTAAACAAACTCGTATCTACTACGGTCTTCTAAATAAAGCGGCCAATTCTCTATTAACTATCAGCAAGACCTCTAACGAGGGTGGCGAATTCTGTGGCTCCCACACCGTCACCTTTGAAACGGATGCTTACTATCCAGAGTATCTGGTTGATGAACCAGAAATAGCTGTTCGTGCCAAGATGTTTGATACCCCCTGGTATAACTCTAGTGAGGAGTACCCTGGACATGGCAGTGTTTACATGGGCCAGTGTCAGATTGTCAAGGTCACTAAAGAGGTGCTGATCGAAGCAATTGAGCATCCCCAGCCCAAGACTTACACGCGTCCTCGCGTCTTACTGAATTGTTTTGATCTTTCAGACCCTTTCAAGTTTGAAAACAAAGGGAAGTCCAAAAATAAGTACATGGGCTTGCTAATAGATGGCAAGCTTCAAGATAGGAACTATGTTCAGCCTGGGGACTTATTTGTCGCAGGCGCCTACGAACCCTTTAAAGAAGTGGTTGCTGTAGTGGATGCTCCTGAGCATCTTCTGAAGGATCACCCTGAAGCGTTTGTGATCGTACTTGAGAGGACACGTCTGAGCTAACTGAGAGGAGGCTGGACAAGCTAAACGCAATTTTTAAGTTTTGCGTTTACAATTAGGGATGCCTTGAACCGTAAGGGCCTGAAGTTGAGCTAAAACTACGTTATGGCAAGAATCAGAACGCCGAAACCTTTCTCTCAATTAATAAGTGAAGTTGAGGCCAGCAAGTTTGTTTCTCTGCTTGCGAGTTATAAAGCGACGGATGCCAAAGGTAGATACCTACACTGGAATGAGTTTAAATGGCGGGTTCAGTCGGGAGATGATGAGGAAACGGCTTGGGCTGCTACTAAATTCGCTCGCACATCAATAATGAAAACTTTACCGCTGCAGGCTGAAAGCGGTTTAAGTTTTAGCTATTGTGTCCCTGATTCCCTTTTCGCAATACTTCATGCCATTGATATAAAAACTGGGGGTGGTCGGGAGATCAGTGAGGGCTCCTTTTTATCATCAGCTGAAAAGAATCACTATTTAGTGAAAAGCCTGATTCAAGAAGAGGCGATCACATCTTCACAACTAGAAGGTGCTTCAACGACGCGGGAAGTTGCCAAAGAAATGCTTCGCAAAAACTTACCCCCCAAGGATAAGTCTCAGCGAATGATCCTTAATAATTACTTGCTGATGAAGAAAGCTATTGAGAGGAAGGATGAGGAGCTGTCAATTGAGTTTATTTTGGAACTACATGAGATTGCTACCCGTGGTGCCATTGATAATCACGCAGAACCAGGAGAGCTGAGAGACAATAACAACATTGTTGTCTCAGATTTATACGGTGAAGTTATCTTTCGCCCTCCCGACCATACAACTCTTAAAGAGCGATTAATTGACCTGTGCGAGTTTGCTAATACTGATCACGGGCAAAGTGATCGCGCTAACTTTATTCATCCAATTATAAAAGCGATTATTTTGCACTTTATGATTGCCTTTATCCATCCTTTTGGGGATGGAAATGGCAGAACTGCGAGGGCGCTTTTCTATTGGAGCATCCTTAGATCGGGCTACTGGCTATTTGAATATGTCTCAATTAGCAAGTTCATCCAGGAGAAACGAGGAGACTATGATAAGGCGTTTATCTACACTGAAACGGATGAGTTTGACTTGACTTATTTTATTTACAATCAGGTCGAGACGATCGAAAAAGCAGTAGATGCCTTACACGAATACATAGATAAAAAGAGAAAAGATTTCTATGAATTCATGTCTTGGATTAGTGAGAGTCCTATAACTAAAACTCTTAAAAGAGTTGAATTAGAGATTCTTAAGGAAGCCGTCAGAACCCCTGGCAAAGAATTCACAGTGAAACAGGTGGCTACTGACTTTGAAGTTGCTGAGAATACTGCTAGAAGTTATCTCAATAAGTTGGTTGAGAAAGATCTTCTAGTACAGGCCAAGTCTAAAAAAGAGAGAACGGTACTTTATCTTTCGCCGTCCAATTTAAAATCAAAGTTGAAGCTCTAAGAGATATATTCATGCTGAAGGACGTGGCATGAACCTCTTATCATGGGTAGTTAGGGTTCTCTTCCTGTGGAGTCTGGTATGACTGCTTTCACCATTAATCTGGAGCCAGCAATCCATCTTACGGACACACAGTTTTATAACCTGTGCCAAGCAAATCCTGATGTGAAGCTTGAGCGCAGTACGAAGGGAGATCTGATTGTTACGGCTCCTACGGGAGGGGAAACTGGCAGCTACAATTCTGAGATTAATGCTGAGTTCGTTATCTGGAATCGTCAAGCTCGTTTAGGAAAGGTGTTTGATTCCTCTACCTGCTTTAATCTGCCCAATGGTGGCGATCGCTCTCCTGATGTTGCCTGGGTGAAACTAGAGAAATGGAACCAACTTAGCCCAGAGCAACAGAAACGGTTTCCACCCATTGCCCCAGACTTTGCCTTAGAACTCCTATCTCCATCAGATAGCCTGGAAAAGATTCAAGCCAAGATGCAAGAGTACATGGCAAGTGGGGTTAGGTTGGGCTGGTTAATTGATCGGGACAATCGCCATGTAGAAATCTATCGAGTGGGGCACCCTGTAGAAGTTCTAAAGAACCCAGACCAACTTTCAGGTGAGGGTGTCTTACCTGGATTCGTTTTAGATATGAGCTTGGTTTGGTAGTTCAGCTAGAAGACTGGCGACCACAGATCAGAAACAGCAACAGACCAACCAGGGAAAAGTTCTGGGATAGTCAAAGTGTCACCATCTCGCAAAGTAAGAGTTTCCTCTCCAGGTTGAAAGATTCTCACTGTACGATCTTCGGGGTTAATCAGAATCCCCACTTGAGTTCCCTGCTGTAAAAAGTTAGCAATCTTGCGCTTCAGGTCTTCAATTGAGTCACTGGGAGATTTAACCTCAACCATTAAGTCAGGGGCTAACTCAGCAAAGCTACGTGGGGCGCGGTGTAATCTTTCTGCCCGAACAAAGGAGACATCAGGGGCGCGAGTATTAGAGTCAGGAAGAATAAATCCAGCACTAGAACCAGTAATTCGACCAAGGCGGCGTTCATCTACCCAGTTGAACAGCTTCCCAGCGACCCTAGTGGCTACTTCCTCTGATTCGTATCCTGACGGACTCATAACCTCGATTCTGCCGTTGACCAGTTCAGCTCGGTATTCGTCACCAAGCTTAGATTGCACCTTTTCTAAATCTTTGAAGGTAAGGGGCATCGCGACCTCCACAAGAGAGCAGTGACCTATCCTTATTCTGCCACTGGTGATTTAGTTCTTGCTAAGTCCTGCGCTAATTCTGATCGCCTGTGTTCCTGCCACTGGCAGAGCCTGCTGACCTAATACACCCAGGCTCTGCCTCAGCTTATGTACGTCAATCTCACTACCCACGCCGATGTAATAGATACCAGGGGTAGTTTCCAAAAATCTATCTATGCCTGCACCTGACATGTTAGTAACCTTCAGTGGCTGCTCACCTGTCAGTGATTCCTGGTTAATGATCAGCCAGCCTGAGGTTTGGGGATTTAGGACAAACGTGGGGTCGATCTCCAGCTCAAAAGTTACTTTTTCAGTCATAGGACTGGATGCGATCGCACTTCTAGTTGGTACAAACGCTGGAGGTGCAGGTAAGAAATAGGTGATGGCTGGATAGAGAGGCAACCCTGGCAGTCCCATATTCCTATAGCCATTAGTGACTTTGAACAAGATGGAGTTGGTCTGATCTGTGACCAGGTCTACGGGACTCTGTTCATGTAGGGTGGGACCAATGGAAACTTTCTTCTTCGGCTCCATGATCAGGGCATTCACGATCATCAGCACTGTCTTCTTACCTTCGTAGGTGTTGTAGTGCAGGTAGTAGAAGTCGGCAGGCCTTGATTGCAGGATGAGGGCGCGATCGAGAATCGAGTGACCGAACACTCCATCATGACTCGTCACCCTGTAAAGCAGCTCCCCAGTCACACTGTAAACAGAGTAAGGCTCTTCCAGAATGATGGAGCTGTTACCTGTGATGTTGGCGTAGTTGTCATAGAGCCTGAAGCTTAAATTGAGGGGAGAGATGACAACGGCTTCGCCAGGGTGAGCCAACAGAGCATGTAGCTTCTCATCTGTTAATGAGTCGGTCGCCAGCAGCACGGCCATGAAATTCTCAATGCTGCCAAAGCTATTAATGATGTGAGGAAAGTGAAATGTCAGCTTCTCTCTAATGAGTTCTTCCATAAGGTAGTTAGTAAAGCCCAGCTTAGTCTATGGAAGAACTCAAAGCGTTTGGTGTGAAATTTACGGTTGTCAAAGACGACAGAAACACAGTCGAGAATGATTAAGTATTATCGATGGCACCATTCTCGTTAGCTTGTTCGACAAAATCATTAATTCTCTCTATTACTCTTTGGATCTCTTCCTTTTTTCTCGGAAGAGCATCTGGAAGTAAGGATTCGAGATCTATATTTTCACTAATCGTCGCTCTACAGCTTAAGGTATTTGCTATGTAATTATTTGGAGGTTTATCTCCCCACTTATCATCAGATACCTCAATATTAATGTTTATGCCATATTTTAATGAGCTTACTGAGTCAACATGATCTGCAATAAGTATATACACTTTTTGCAGCCCTTCTAATGCATCCTTGATGCGGTTATCAAAATTCTTCATGGCACTGTTAGCCTTAGAAGTTAAGATCGTCATATTCTTAGCGTTATTTCCAGGTCCACCAAAATCTGCATTCAAAAGATGACCGGCTACGAAAGAATGGCTTGTATGGCAATCTCTTGCTCTCCGAATTCCTGAAGGCAAATTAGGGTCTGCATCTGATCCCATTCCTGAAAGGCTCTTTGGGCTCAATGTTGCTTCCGCCCTCCTTCCACCAGCCGGCTTTGGGCTTTCCCACTCGTAAATTGGCCCTTCAAAATACAGGGGTACCTTTTTTAATGGATCTGCGGGTTTTCTTTTTCTTTTTCTTGTAAGTTGAATCGCATCTGAACCTATTGGTTGAAAGACAGAAATACTTGGTTTTAGCAGTAGCTCTTGATTTTTAGCATTTTTTACAGACTGCTTTTGAGGAGAATAAGTGGCAGTGGAGGCATCAACCTGGGATGCTATCTGGTCAGCTTCCTGTTCATGCAAGAGATTTTGTTCTTCAATGAGCAACTTAGGCTGAATAGATGATGTTTTGTTTATTTGAGCTGACTGAGCATTACGAATAAGGATTTCTAACAAGTTGGGCTGCTCTTTTGCTCGCTCCATGCGCTGTGCCCAGAAATCATCCATTCTTGCTTGCAGCACACCCAGCCTTTCTTGCTCTACAGGCGTAATTGTGCCGTACTGCTCTTTTAGCTGCAGCCCTGCTGCTTCAAACTTATTCTGCTCAAACCCTTCGTTCTCTATTTCTTCCTGAGTTGGGGGGCGTTGAGGTTTCTGAACAGGAAATGGGCGAGGTGCAAACTGAGACGTAGTCCACGAAGTCTGGGGACTTTGGGATATGGAGCGGTGAACACGTTGAAACGACATACTCACATCTTGTTGATTTTGTAACTTTTAATACAAAAGCCTGAACCTCTTAACCATAACCCTGATCACTTTTAATATTTTTCTGCTGTGGCAAAGTATATCAGGAACTTTAGAAGGTCTCCTATAGAAATTAGATTTTCAGTAAGTATAAATACTCTTAGGGCATCTCATTTTTCGCCCTGAACATTCTTTTCATAAGGCTTTTTATCGTGAGTTTTCAACTTTGCTGTGTTTGTGATTACACAGCAGGCCTCGGCAGGTTCAGCGATATTTCGGCCCATCAGGTATTAAGTCTGAATGAGCTGTTGGAAGAGATTGTTGTTAAGTATCATTCAGTATTTGAGGGGCCTTATGAGTGGTTCTCTGGATTTCCCCCTTCTGAATTGAGTAGATTTGGTATGACGTTTTCATTCACGATGATCAGTTGAATCAACTATCTGAACTGCTCGACACCCAAGCTGTTTGCCCTCATCTAATTAATACTCTAAACCGGGTGATTGCAGGAAGAGAACCCATTAATAAATTCCCTGAAGTCATGCTGGTGCTGGATGACCTAGAATATTCGACCCCTTTGTGGATTCCTCATAGGGTGAAATATTTCAAAGGATTTATTCCTGTCAGCGAAGTTAGAAGCGATGGAGTAGACATTTTGAATTGGGATGCTCTACAGAGTTACCTGGATAGGTTTGATCAATTAGAGGAATATTGATGAGCTATTACTTTGTTTCTTTCAGTAGTAAGGAGAGACCCCTTGTTTTTGATCTTTCTGCTCATCAAGTATTTTCTTTGACGGGGTTGATTGAAGAAATTATTGTAGAGCTTCAGCAATTCTTTGATACCCCTCGCTGGATGACTCATCCAAAGTACGAATATCTTAGAAAAGATTGGGAAAAAGAATATCTAAACCATCCTCTTATTGAAAAATTGCTTCCTTATTTCTCCCTTTACCCAGAGCGTTATGATATGTCCCCGCATAACATCAACCTGCTCTATCAAGTATTAACTGGCGAAGAACCTCTGAAAAACTTTCCTGAGGCTCTTTTATACTACGGACGGCTATACACACCTGAACAAGTGCCTTATTGGACACCACACCCTATAAACGAATTAGATAGGCCCATTCCGATTAGTCAGTTAAGGGATGAAGGGGTGGAAATACTGAATGAAGCAGCGCTACGACAAAGATTAAATCTTAAATAAACGAAAATGTATGAACTGTTATTTTACTTCCTACGCTGGTGGAAGTGGGAGGCTTCACTTAGAGCTATCCGCCCATCAAGCCATCCATCTAAGTGAGCTATTAGAAAAGTTTGCTGAAGAGTTTAAGTCTCTCTTTGTTGAGCCTGCTGGCTGGTATGAAGGCGTGTCCACTGAAATAAGAAATTGGTGGTTTGATCGCTACGCTAATAGTGCGATCGCGCAAGAGATTTCAGACATTGTATCTACTTGCTACAGCCATCGAGTTCACACAGTACTCCCCCATAGTTTGAACGCCATGTATCAGGTGTTCACTGGGAATCCCCCAATCAACGAATTCCCTGAGGTACTGCTGAAGTTTGATAACGGTCATGAACCTTGTTGGTTTCCCTACAACACCTTTAGCTTTAGGTCGATTCTTGTTAGCCAGCTGAAAGAAGAAGGGATTTCCCTATTGGATCGAGAAGCCTTAGTAGCCCGACTAGAAAGAGAAACTAAACTGTTTGTTTGATTATGCAATTAACTTCCTATGCTGGCTTGAGTGGTTTTCTGACCATTGAGTTTTCAGCTCACCAAGCTTTACGACTTTCCCAGTTCTTAGAAGAACTTCAACCAGTAATTCCTACTCATGCTGAGAATAATTATTCTTGGTTTCAATGCGGGGTACCTGCTCGTTCCAATTGGGCAGAATACTGCTTAAGCAATAAGACTATCAGAAGCTTTTTGATCTTTCTATATAAATTAGAAGTCAATGGTATGATTGAGCGTCGATCTATTATCAATCCTCTGCACATTGATTGCTTTAGTCAAGTCTTGTTAGACAATGAACCGACCTTAAGTTATCCACAGATTTCACTCATTTATAAAAATGGGATAGCGTTCTCACATTACCCTGATCCAGTTACTATTCATCCTCCCAGTATTCTCATTAGTCAGTTACGGGAAGAAGGGGTTGATTTATTTAATAAAGACACGCTACTGCAGCGGTTAAAAGAATGCAAATAATTTCGTATGCTGGCTCTAGTGGTCGGCTAGAGATTGAGTTTAATGCTCATGAATTCCTGGCATTAGGTGAGTCATTAGAGAAGCTTTTCCCACAGGTAGAACCATTTTTTACTGAGCCTAAGGTCTGGTTCGAATTAGGATCTAATTGCAAAGCTCCCTGGGCAAAGTTCTGCACTGGCAGTGCAGACTTTGCAGAGTTTATAGAGCTGATCAATAATCTAGATTCAACCAAATATAAGATAAACCGAAAAATACTGAATCCCCTACATGTCAACTGTTTGTATCAGTTGGTTGTGGGAGGTTCGCCAATTAAATGCCTCCCAGAAGTGGGGTTACTTTTGATAGGTATGGACGATGCTCCTGCATGGCTTCCAATGGATTACAAGTATGCTACCCCAATCCCATTAAGCCAATTAAGAGAAGAAGGTATAGACCTATTTGATCGAGAGGTTTTAATTGAGCGATTAAAAAAAGAACGTGCTTATTAAGCCAAAAAATGATGCAGCTATTTTCTCACGTTGATAATACCCCTCGCCTTAAGTTGGAGTTTACTGCTCATGAATTTGCGTTAATTAACCAGCTTCTAGAAGAAGTTAACCCAACGCTTTGTGAACTAAACCTAGACTTCAGAGCGTGGTACCAACAACGTCCTAAACCTACAGAAGTCCAAAGATGGAGAACTGTTTGTATAAAGCATCCAGTCCAACGGGAACTGTTAAACTTGCTTCATAAGTTGGAGCCACCAAACTCTCAACTAAGAGCATCCCTTCACCCATTCCACATGAGTTGCCTTTATCAACTCATGACTGATAAAGAGTTTAGTCATCCTGATTTTCAACTGTGTTTATTTAGCCCTATTGTTGGATCTGGTCAGCTTTGGTGGAATCACTTCTACCATGTTTTACCCACTACGTTGACATTAAGCAAACTCAAGCAGGAGGGGGTGGATCTGTTCAGTCAGGAAGCTCTACTTAACAGATTTCGTCTTAAATAAAATGTTTCAAATTTTCTCAAGGGTTATCAGTACCTTTGGTATAAATCTAACTTTCAGTGCCCATGAGTTCATAGTCTTGAGGGAGTTATTAGAAAGCATCTATCCTCAAGTAAACGACTTGCAGTTAGAAATATTAAACTGGTACCGGCAGGCATCCTGTGCTGCTGAAAACGATCAATGGAGAAAGTTTTGCGTTGAAGTTGAGATGCGAGACCTCCTGCGTTTGCTTAACTCATTGGGTAAAAATAGGTATCCCCTAGAAGGTTTCATTCACCCTCTTCACATGAATTGCCTATTTAACCTGTTGTTAGAGAAAGATCTACTTACGGGGGAAGTGAAGCTATGCGCTGTTAAGGATATGTATGATACGGGAGTATGGTGGACTCACTCTAGCTCATACTATGACCATAAAAATTCTCTAGAGATTGCAATAGCAAGCGGAGTTGATCTGTTTAACCAAAAAGCGCTGATAGAATTTTGTCGCCAGCATTTCTGATGGCAGCATAAGTTGACAATAGATTGCTCTAGAGTTGACAATAGCGACATGAAAGGTTGACAAAAGGCTCAAAATTAGTGTCAAAACTTCGAAGACGAGGGGAAGAAATCCGTCAATTTATCTTGGACAATGTTGAAAAATATCCAAGAGATGTGGCTGTGCTAGCCTCTCAAGAATTTGGTATTACTCGACAAGCTGTTAATAAGCACATTAAACAGCTTGTCGAGCAAAATGCTTTGGTAGTTAATGGTTCGACAAGGAATAAAAGTTATCAACTCCATCCGTTGGTTCAATGGACACAAACTTATAAACTAAATGGTCTTGAAGAAGATAGAGTTTGGGATTCAGATATTAAACCTCGGATAGCTGGTTTACCTGATAATGTCTCTGACATTTGGGTCTATGGATTCACTGAAATGTTGAACAACGCTATAGATCACTCATCTGGTAAGTCGGTTGTTGTGCGATTAGAGAAGACTGCGATCTACACTCAGATTATTATTAGAGACAATGGTGAGGGGATTTTTAAGAAGATTCAAAGGGAGTTGTATTTGCAGGATGAGCGCCACGCAGTTCTGGAGTTATCAAAAGGAAAGTTAACGACCGATCCATCCCGCCATTCCGGTCAAGGTATTTTTTTTACGTCACGCATGTTTGACGAATTTGTAATAATCTCTGGAAGCGTACACTTTAGCCATAAGTTTAATACGCCAGAAGACTGGATTTTTGAGAATGATGGTATTCAGTTTGGTACAACTGTTTTTATGAAACTGAATAACAATACGTCAAGAACATCTAAACAAATATTTGATGAGTTTTCGTCAGCTGACGACTACGCTTTTACAAAAACAGTAGTACCTGTTCAACTGGCTCAGTATGGGGATGAAAAGCTAGTTTCCCGCTCTCAAGCAAAAAGGCTATTGGCTGGTCTTGATAAATTTAAAGTAGTAGTTCTTGATTTCTCTGGAGTAGAGGCGATAGGTCAAGCATTTGCAGATGAAGTCTTTCGAGTGTTTAAGAGACAACATCCAGAGATAGAAGTTGTGGGACTAAATACCAGTAAAGAGGTTGAGCAGATGATCAGTAGGGCGAGAAGCTCTGATACGTGAAAGGCGTCAACTCAACTAGACATGAAAAAAGGCGGTAGATATCTACCGCCACTTTTTAATAGTGATGTGCTTGGGGAGTCTAGAACTCATGGACGAGTTTCTCTATAATCCTACCCCGACCTCAAAAATCGTCTGATGAATAAATGTGACCCCAGCTGCGATCGATAACGGCGCGTTAGCTAATGGCTCCACTTTGATCAGAATGCCAGCGGTGTCGCCTCTGTTGTTTCCATTTGCAGGAGCAGCTCCAATTAAGTTCGCCCCTCTCACGTAACAGATATGAGTGGCAGCTGCGATCGCACCAGTAGAGTCCGCGATAAATTTTGCTTCAGCTGCGAGTTGGATTCGTTCGCTTCCTTCCAACGCCACCAAAGTTGGTTGAACGATCGCGCGTTTGTAGCCATGACCCAAGACAACTTCTAAAGCTGAAGCATCCAACATGGTCAGAGATTTTCTGGCGGCAAGTTCTGTTGGTGTGGGTGAGTCAGTGATTCCCAAGCTGGGTTTGTAGATCAGAATGGCGATCAGGTTGTAGCCCAGATATTCCTGGAGGAAGCTTTCTTGGATCTCAGTTGTGTAAGTGCTGATCATATATATATAGATATCAATTAAGGATGAGAGTTTCTGAGGGAGTAGTTGTCTGGGTCAGTCCCAAAGTTTGATTACCCTCTGAGCTAGTCAATTTGATCCCCGGTCGTTTGATTTTGCTGATCAAGTAAGCCTGCTCAATGTAAGCGTTGGCTTTTGGATGAGGGAGACTTTCTGAAAGGAAACCAGTTCCGTCTTCTCTTTCGTACAAATGAAAAGTAACTTTTGGATGGTAGGCGGCAGTGGTCACGTACCCAGTGAACTGACCCACTTGATCCAGGTGTCCTGAAGTGGGACCACATCCAATTAATTCTTTCAAGCAATCATCCATTACCAAATCAGAGGGGACACCCAGAGGAAAATCCAAATTGACTGGTCTGAGGACTGACATGTAGATCCCATCTTGGACCCCATATAAACCTGCTGAGTCAAAGTACTCATAGAGCACCTTGCTATTTCGTTGGTTAACTACCCTCCCTGTGAAGTAAAAATCAGGTAGGTAAGGGTGGTAGCAGTCCTCTACTTCCAGCGAATAAAAGTCGGGCCACCTGTCCGCTGAACTATCTACAATGGCGATCGCCATGGGAGACCATACTTGAATTGTTTGAGCTTTTAAGTCCCAGGTTGTGAGGCTAGGTAGCTTACCTTTTAGCTGTTTAGTAGTAGCAGGAGTAACTGGAATGTAGAGGAATCGGTAGTCGGTAAAGTCAGAATATGCCTTAATCGTTGTATTAACAAATTCATAAAAAATTTGGGAGTTAGGGAGTCTAATAATGCCTGTAAAACTGTATGCCTCATTGATCACTTCTGCGAGAATTGAGGCGGCATAATCCCTAGGGTAATGGTTAGTGGGGATCGTAATATCTCGCTTAGGATGGCGAGGGTTTTTGGTCTGCTGGGATCGCACTCTAAGAGAGTAGCCAGCATAGGCTAATTCAAACGCAGACTCTTTGAGTCTACGAAAACGTTCCTTTAATTTACTCATATTTATTTTTGAATTAAATTGCTAACTTGAGTGGGGGTACCAGACGTAATACGAGTGCCTTGATTTACCACATTGGCACTGCTATCAACGGTTATTGTTTTACCTAAATCTGTATAAGTAAGTTGGGTTAAGGCGGCACCTGTTGTTTGTCCTGGACCAGTCAGCAGTAAACGCTCTTGAGGGGCAGGCATTAAGATTGGCGGCTGGGGATCAGCCAGGGGGTTTACATTTCCTACTGCGGGGATCGCTTCTTTAGGTGCGGGTAATGCCAGTAGTTCTTCACGCCCATTTAGATTAATAACTGGGGGAGTTTCTGGCTTAAAAACATTTGCGGCATCTGTACTTAATGCCGTTTTTCCAAAGGTAATATTGGGTTTTACAACAGGAACATTTGACTTATAGGCACCTGGTTCAAATAAAGCCTTTCCTACGGCATCCATGAACTCTTTGGGCTTTCCTTCAGGAACTAACCTAACAATGGTTTCTTTCCCTTTTTGAATAACGGTACCTGCTGCTTTAGTGACCTCTGAGGTATAAGGAATCTTTAGTCCCTTGCCAATATTTTGAGCGCCACTACCAACGCTCTTAAGACCGTTTTCTGCCCATTGAATTACTCCACCAACTTTAGTATTTTTCAGAAGGGTTAGTCCCTTTCCGCCTGCACCAATAACTTTTCCAGGGGCCGATAAGAAAACATCAATGGCAGCAGTAATAGCTCCTTCTTTGAAGTCGGCGTTTTTTTCAGCAGCGTCTTTGAATGCAAATCCTACAGCTGTGCCGCATAATCCTGCCGCTGCTAGGGCTCCTACGCCTGTGGCTGCAGTAGCTATTCCTAACGCACAACCTATACCTGATCCCAGGAGTTTTAGCCCATCCCCAAAACTCATCTCACCTTGGATTCGCTTCTGTAAGTCTTCTAGTTCTTGACCTGAGACTTGCCTGAAGTCTACTGCCCCATTGTTGATGTATTGGAGAACAGCAGTGCCGTCATTGAACTCATATAAATAGTTACCGTTATCCAGAAGAGACTGCTTGTACTTGAGGTTCCTCAGCTTCTCCTGCATCGCATCATACTCAGTGTCCTTTGCTTTCAACTGCTCGTTCGCTTTAGCAGCTTGGGCATCTTGAATCCTGGAGCTGAGGGCATTAGTCAGGTTAATGGGTTTCTCCCCCGCCAACCCAAAGTCAGTTACTTCTAGCTGAATGGTGTACCAGGTGCGATCGCTTCTGGCGTGGTACACCTCCATACTCTTGACCACAGCTTTGAACTTGGGGTTGCCGTTGGCAGATCTCAGATTTTTATCGCCAGCTTTCTGGTCAACTTTGACTGGGCTATTCTTGGCGAGGTTAATCTCTACTAGCAGTTCGCGCCCTTGTAGGACAGCAAACTGGTAGAACTCCTGGAAGTTTCGATAGGAATCTAGCTGGGAGACAATCTGACGGAGACCTTCCTCACCACTCTTACCAGGGACACCATAGCTATCAAATAAGGTGGCTCCTCCTAGGGCAGAGTTTTGGATCTGGCTTTGTTTGGCATTACTGTCTGTTAATAGCTGGGCCCCATCAGCACCAGTGAAACAGCCAACCATTGTCACCATGACCGTATCCATCCCCAGGTGTTGAAACACGGGTTGGAATCCAGGGACTTTGAGTTTGGCGACACTGGGGACTACCTTAAAACTCAGACCAGGCATGGACCCAGGTACGTCTTTTGCTCCCTGGAGAGGAAGCTGACTGGCCATTGCTGGTAGGAGAGAAAGGAAGTAATTATTTTGCGTTTGGTTGGCGGGGCCAGCAAACCCAGCTGCCATTGACTCAGTCATCGAATAGCTAAACTTAACGCCCCAATTCTCAGCAGGAGCAGCAGCCTGTTCTTCCTTTTTGTCAACCGCCTTATTGCCCTTTGCAGCAGAAGCGTTACTCTTAGTGGTAACGGTCTCTGAGGGAGTGGGCTTGGCTTGACGGCTCAGCTCATTCCCAATATTTCTCATCTCAGAGAAAGGAATCTGGCCAGCTTCATTAATGGCTTTCTTTAAGTAACCGCCAATCGCAGTAATGTCTGTAGGGTCATTCGTTCTGTTAGGTAAATCCTCCAGCATTTTCTGGACACTGGAAAAAGTGGGGTCTAACTGATACATCTGCTGCACCAGGTCAGCGTATTCCCCTGGCACTGCATTACCTGACTCCAGATTCTGAATGATCTCTTTGTTCTTAGCGGCGATCGCTTCGTACTGAGAGACCAGCTTATTCAGGTCTTGGGTAAGAGCGGGATTTTGAGCTGACTTACTTAAGAGTGCGGCACTCTTAAGGTGCTCTCCTACTTTGTCTAGTTGAGGAGCCATGCTGGTAGCGTTGACCATCAACCCAGGCAACAGGGCACCAAACGCACTTAATCCGTCTACGTTACTCATTTAATTAGTACCCCAGTGTATAGAGGGAAAGAATGATGTCCCTTAGTGCCAGGGAGGTATAGGTATTGAAAGCAGCCAGTGAAGTGTGGAGGCTAGCTTTGGCGATCGCGCTTGCGTCAGTCAGAGAATAAACCCGACTGCTGCCAGTGTCATATAAAGGACGATCACTATTTAAAGGATGGATTTCTACGTCAGGTTGCCTGACCGTTTCCAGATATTCCAGCCGCAGCTTCGCGACCTCCAACAGTTCGTCATCAGTAAAGACAGGTAGGTCTAGATGCTGAAATAAGATTGCCAGCCCTATCTGTTTATGTTGGACCAGGGCAGGAAACCTTTGGACGATCTCCTTATATTTAGTCTCTACTCGTTTACCCCTTAGCTCTAGCTCTGAGTTAAGGGGGTCATTAGGAAGTTTGTTTAGTAAGGAGGTGAGGTACGGAGACATGGATCAGCACAGTGATAGGCTGACCTTATTTAACGGAAGTATAGATATTTGTATGTAGGCGATTACGTGAGTACAGAATGTGATATAGAGGAATCTTTTTTAAGGTTCGTCACTAAGTTTTTAGTCTCAGATGGGTGTTGGGAGTGGCAAACCCCTGGTGATCCCAAACATTATCCAAAATTTAAATTAAGGGGAGAGGGCACCCTGGACGCCCACAGGTTTAGTTACTTATTATTTATCGGCAGCATAGAGCCAGGTCTATTCATCCTTCATAAATGTGATAACAGGAGATGTGTTAGGCCTGATCACCTGGTAGCAGGTTCAGCTAAAGACAACGCCAAAGATGCTTTTGCGAAGGGTAGGATGGCTCCCCCAGTCCAGGCGAAGTTAACTGAATTTCAGGTAGCCCAAATTAAGCAAGCGTTGAGGCAGGGAGAGAATCGTGCCAGTATTGCTTCGCGGTTTGGGGTTCACAGGGCAACAATTGGCAAAATTGAGCGGGGTACAAGATGGCCACATGTGGCGTAAGATTGTTCAGGTAACTTTTAAGTTATGTGAAGGTTAGCCTTCGGGTTTAGGATTCGGGAGTTGGCTTCCCAGTTTTAGTAGTCGGTTTTAATCTATCAGAGGGAGTGTACTGACGAGAAATGGTGTATAAGTGGTGTATAAACCAAATATTTCGTGCCCCGCTAGTACATCATAAAAATGGCTGAAACCCAGTCCTAGACTGATTTTGGAGAGGTGGCAGAGTGGTCGAATGCACTCGACTTGAAATCGAGCAGGTGAT
>CAZGDE010000061.1:21826-22833 GCA_964524315.1 uncultured bacterium | reverse complement strand
CCATCCCTATCCGAGAGTTCTATGAGTATTGGTTATTTAGCTCTTGTTCTGCACGCCCACCTACCTTTCGTGCGTCATCCAGAGAGCGATTACGTCCTGGAAGAAGAGTGGTTGTATGAGGCAATTACCGAAACCTATGTACCCCTGATCCAGGTCTTTGAAGGACTGAAACGGGATGGGATCGATTTTAAAATCACGATGAGCATGACTCCCCCATTGGTGTCCATGCTTTTAGACCCATTGTTACAGGAACGCTACGATGAACACCTCGCCAAACTGGAAGAACTGGCAGAGATGGAAATTGAGCGGAACTCGTTCAATGGCCACATGAAATATCTGGCAGAACACTATGCCAAAGAATTTAACCAGGTTCGCCAGACCTGGGAGAAGTACGATCGCAACCTGGTGAAGGCGTTCAACCAATTTGCCGAGTCAAATAACCTGGAAATTATCACCTGCGGTGCCACCCACGGTTATCTGCCGTTGATGAAGATGTATCCCCAGTCTGTGTGGGCCCAAATCAAGGTAGCGGTAGAACATTACGAGGAAACCTTTGGGCGTGCTCCTAAAGGGATCTGGCTCCCAGAATGCGCCTACTATGAAGGGGTCGAACGGATGCTGGCGGATGCCGGACTACGCTACTTCCTGACAGATGGACATGGGATTCTCTACGCCCGTCCCCGTCCTCGCTTTGGTACCTATGCCCCCATCTTCACGCCGTCTGGGGTGGCTGCCTTCGGTCGCGATCATGAGTCGTCGCAACAGGTCTGGTCATCGGAGGTGGGCTATCCAGGGGCGGTTGAGTACCGCGAATTTTACCGTGACCTGGGCTGGGATGCTGAATACGAGTACATTAAGCCCTACATCATGCCGAATGGTCAACGGAAAAATGTGGGTATCAAGTACCACAAGATCACAGGTAAAGGCTTAGGTCTATCTGACAAACATCTGTATGATCCTTATTGGGCCAGGGAAAAAGCCGCAGAGCATGCTGACAACTTCATGTT
>CAZGDE010000061.1:0-21816 GCA_964524315.1 uncultured bacterium | reverse complement strand
CAGGTGCAGCATTTGCATGGCATTATGCAACGCAAACCCATTATTGTGTCACCCTACGATGCCGAACTGTTTGGGCACTGGTGGTATGAAGGCCCCTGGTTCATTGACTACCTGTTCCGCAAAACCTGGTATGACCAGCACACCTATCAGATGACTCATCTGGCAGACTACCTGCGTGAAAATGTCAGCCAGCAAGTGTGTATGCCCTCCCAATCAAGCTGGGGCTTTAAAGGATTCCATGAGTATTGGTTGAATGAAACAAATGCATGGATCTACCCTCATTTGCACAAGGCGGCGGAACGCATGATTGAACTGGCAACTCAGGAACCTGCCGATGAATTGCAATGGCGAGCCCTGAACCAGGCTGCGCGGGAGTTGTTATTGGCGCAATCATCAGATTGGGCCTTTATTATGCGAACTGGCACAATGGTGCCTTATGCCGTTCGACGTACCCGATCGCACCTGATGCGGTTCCACAAGCTGTATGACGAGGTCAAACAGGGGAAAGTTGACTCTGGCTGGTTGGAGAAAGTTGAAGCGATCGACAATATTTTCCCGAGTATCAACTATCGCGTTTACCGGCCCTTGTAGAGGAAAGTAGCGTTAAGCCCCTCTTACTGAAAGAGTTGAAAACTCGATTCAGTAAGGGGGGATAGGAGCAAGAATAGCGCTAATAGACATCTGAGTTTTTACGCGGACAGGTGCTAAACGCCACGTTTTACCGTTCTGTTGTTAATCAATGCCCCTCAGCTAGCAAGGCACCAACCTTAACAGTAGCAATCAATAGTCAGATAAATTGAGTCAGATAAATTGGAATGTCCTTCTAATTTGGACAATGCTTAATTCCTACGCAATCAGGAACGCCAGCTTAGCGAGTTCCTGAGCCAGGCATCGGTGATTTAGGGCGGCCCACAGAACCTCCGGGCAATTTTCCCTTTGCAAGAAGAATGAAAGACTGATCATCCATCAGGGATGGGAGAGTCTGGGAAGGCAATAAACTACGCATCAGCGATCGGCTCACTGGAGCAACTTCGGCAGATTCATGAACCCCTGTTTGATTATTCTCCAGACTGGGTAATTTCCCGATCGCCAACGCAGCCCCCGATGCGACTAACTGTAAGCTAGTCGTCAGAAGCGCGATGAGAGTGATCTTAGAGAATGTAGCCATAATCGGCACTGTTACCGTAGTTACTTAATTGTATTTCCCTGGTGTCAGATTGACTCAAATATTTACTGATTTTTACGGAGGCTTTTTTCTTGAGTGGTCGCTATCAAGCTAGAGTAAACAAAAACCTTAAATTTGATGCGCGGAAGAGAAAATATTATTCTCTTTTTATTGAGAAAAAAGTAGTCTCGTAGACTATCTCCCGTTATCAGTTTCTTCAGTTTCTACTGTTATTGCTGCAAGGTTTACAGATTTTTTTTATATCATTAATAAATCTTTCACATATGTACCAAAAAAATAACACCCTCTTGGTGGATTTTACAGAAATGCCCTGTGCGTCATTCTCGGTTGTCAATCGTGGTTTAACCAGGATTTGAACGGTCAGTAGAATGAGCTTCCCCTTTCCTATACATCGCTTACGTAGCAAGATCCGCCAAAACTGCCCCAAAACTTCTAATCCTATATAATTAACCCCGCAAAAATGCGGAGGTGGACAGTTAGGTGTACCCGGATTCAGGTTGACGACAACGTCAGATATCCCCGAAAGTTGTTTTTTCCTCCTGCCTGCTGGTTATTGCTTTTTCCCAGAGGGACTTGACGTTTTGGGATACCTTTGTTACGGTCGGAATAATTAATCTATTCAACCTGATTGAGTTGTTGCGGCCTTTTCCTATGGTTAGCTCCCCTGCGTATTTTTGTTTTTGGTACTGGACGGTTCACCTGGAGTGAATTCAGTTTTGGCTGAAAACATTTTCCAGGTGAGCCGCAGAATCAACTCTGCGGCTTTTTAATTTTTCAGGGCAGATACTAAGACCCCTTCAAGACCCGGTAACAAGTGATGAAACGAGTGAATTGGTTTTTTGGTTTTTATTTTTGGCTCAGGAAAACTCCCGGGTAAATTGTTCGCGTATCTGTGCGTACACCCGGGACTGGAAGGTTCCGGGTTTTTTTATGGCAAGTGGTGGAGATGGGGAATGAGATGGCGGGCTTGACCGGACCAATAACCAATGACCAATGACCAGTGACCAATGACCAATAATCCAAAGGAGAATTTCACGTGTTAGATGCCAAGTTAGTTAGTAAAGCCCATGATTCACAGCGAACTGTTGTGCAGCTTGCGGAGCAGGTTGCGATCGGTGGGCGCGATATTGTTGTGATTGGTGGGCCTTGCACCGTTGAGGGATTGCCACAAATGGAACAGGTCGCCAGCCAACTGTCTACGATCGCAGTTCATGCCCTCCGGGGAGGTGTGTATAAGCCACGCACTTCCCCGTACTCGTTTCAGGGGATGGGCGTGGATGGGTTGCGAATTTTAGCAGCCATGCGCGATCGCTACCAGATGCCGGTTGTTACGGAGGTTATGTCGATCGCCCAGATCGAACCTGTCGCTACCTACGCGGACATGCTTCAGGTGGGTAGTCGCAATATGCAGAACTTCGAGTTATTGAAGGCATTAGGCGAAGTCAACAAGCCGATTTTGCTGAAGCGGGGGCTGGCATCAACCATCGAAGAATTTGTCATGGCGGCAGAATACATCATGGCTCATGGTAACCCCCATGTTGTGTTGTGCGAGCGGGGCATTCGTAGCTTCGATAACTACACACGGAATGTGCTGGATCTGGGCGCTGTGGTTGCCCTGCGCCAACTGACCCATCTTCCTGTAATTGTCGATCCCAGTCATGCGGCTGGTAAGCGCGAGTTGGTGCCTGACCTGGCACGGGCAGCGATCGCCTGTGGGGCGGATGGTTTGATTATCGAATGTCATCCGGTGCCCGAAGCGTCTGTGTCCGATGCCCGTCAAGCGTTGTCTTTAACTGACATGGCAGCACTGGTACAAAGCTTGGGGCCGATTGCTACTGCGATCGGGCGACGACTGAACCAACCGTTTGCCCTGGAAGCAATTGCCGCGTAGGAATTATTTGCGTGATAGCTTTTGCCGCAGTTTGCCCAGCCACCGTTGGAGATTGAGTTGGGCAATGCGGCTGGGAGTCAGATCAGGAATACGGGCGGAATAGTGAACTTTGCGATCGCAAAACTGGTTAATTTCCGCCAGAATGACTTCCAGTCGGCGCGTAATATTCTCAGTCCGATATTCCGCCAGAAATGACTCACTGGGGACAAAGGGCTGGAAAGACTCGATCACCTGCAAAATCCGTTCCAGGTCAAATTCCAGGGCATAACCCGCAATTTTGTAGCAGTTAAAGCCCGGATCTAAATAATCGGATAGGCCCCCATTCACGCTGGAGAAGACCTGACAACCGCAGGCAAGGGCTTCCATTGGTTGTAAGCCAAATCCCTCACTGACACCCTGCTGCGCCCAATATTCCGCCGAGTCGTACAGGTAAACCTTCGTGCGGTTAAACAGATCGGATAAATCAGGGACGAAGCCGTTAACGACATGCACCTGACACCGTTTTTGTAAGGCTGGAATCAGTTCCCGCAGTAAGTAGGTAGAAGACTTGCGGGTATGTACCAAAACATCAATATCCCGTTCTTGGTGACGGTTGGTGAACTCGTCGGATATCTGGTTGGGCAGGTAATAAATGAGCGAATTGGGCGATCGCTGCCCCCAATAACCCAGCGTGTCCCGACTGACGGCAATGATGGGAATACTGGCTGGCAACCGGAAACCATAGCCCGTACTGTGGGCATGGTAAATGACATGGAATGGTTTTAACCGGGCAGCCAGTTTTGCCACATCGAAGCCCCAGCTAATGACAAAGATGACATCCGCAAAATTCTGGTTTCCGGCTTGCTGTTGGTTTAGCAAATCATCCAGAAACAGTGTCTCTTTTTCCCGTTGGCGATAGGTAACAACCGCCGCCGGACAAATTTGCTTTGCCAGGTGGAGGGTTTTTAATTCTGCCCACAATCCGCCACAGGCAAACTTGCCACCTGTGCCGGGAACGAGGAAATAGAGTGTTCGCATAGCTACTTGGGTAACACCTGTTTGAGGGCATCGACCAGGCGATCGACGCTTTCAGGACGGCTATTGTAACCCATCAAGCCAATTCGCCAAACTTTACCAGCCAGTTCACCCAGACCACCACCGATCTCGATATTGTGTTCGAGCAGGAGTTGCCGCGCGATCACCTTACCATCTACGCCATCGGGAATCTTCACGGTCGTCAACGTTGGCAACCGATATTTCTGCTCCACATGGCAGTCCAACCCCAGACTGGCTAACTGTTCCCAGAGATATTCGACATTTTTCTGGTGCCGTTGCCAGCAGTTCACCAACCCTTCTTCGGCAATGAGCCGCAAGGCTTCTCGCACGCCGTAGTAGAGGTTAATCGGTGCCGTGTGATGGTAAACCCGTTCACTGCCCCAGTACTTACCCAGCAAATTGACATCCAGGTACCAGTTTTCGACGGGCGTTTGGCGTTGGTGTAACTTTGCCATCGCGCGATCGCCCAATGTCAATGGCGACGCACCGGGAGAACAGCCTAACCCCTTCTGGCTACAGCTATAGGCGAGGTCAACGCCCCACTGGTCGAGAAAGATGGGTACGCCGCCGAGGCTGGTGACCGTATCGATGAGGAGCAGACAATTATACTCACGACACAGATCACCGACTCCTTCCAGTGGTTGGCGGGCACCCGTAGACGTTTCCGCATGAACCAGGGCTAGAATTGCTGGACGATGGGTTTCCAGAGCCGATCGCAGTTCATCCAACGAAAAGACCTGTCCCCACGGTTTGCTGATGCTCCGGACATCGGCACCATAGCGACCTGCCATGTCTACCAGCCGATTGCCAAAGTAACCCATCACCCCAACCAGCACCACATCGCCTGGTGCCACCGAGTTTGCCAGCGTTGCTTCCATCGCGGCGGTACCTGTACCACTAACGGTGATCGTCAGGTGATTGTCGGTTTGCCAGACGTACCGCAACAGGGATTGAATCTCATCCATTAGTGCCAGAAATGCCGGATCGAGGTGGCCGACTGGGGTGGTACTCATGGCTTGTAATACAGCCGGATGGGCATTGGATGGTCCCGGTCCCAGTAACAGGCGGGTTGGCATATCCAACGGCGCAAGTTGCAGACGTTGGCTGTCGTTGGTTGAGAGTGTCTGTGTCATGGGTGCGACATCTGTAGGAATGACAGTTTAGGAATGGCGATCGCCTCTCCCCTTGCCTATGGTACGTTAGCGACGCACCCCCCATCGTACTGCAACAGAACATTACAGGGTGCTGCTGATTCCAGGGCTGGATTAAGCGTTGTCTAAATTGAAACGTCGTTCCAATTCATCCTGCGATTTAGCACCACCCATCACAGCTTGACCTATGACCCTGCCATCAGGGTGCCATCGGGCATGAGTGTGCCTTGCAAAATTGTCTGATGCAACTTCGCATCTGTCAGATCTGCCCCATAGAGATTGGCTCCGGTCAGATTGGCTTTACTGAGGTTGACACCCCGTAAATTTGCCCCAGTCAGGTTGGCATGGCTCAGGTTGGCCCGTTGTAAGATGGCCCCCCGCAGGTTGGCCTGTCGTAGATCGGAACGGTTCAGGTTAGCGCGGCTCAAATTTGCCCAGGTGAAATTGGTGCCTGTCAGGATTGCTGCCGCTAAGTCTGCCTCTACCATGTATGCCCCGCTACAGTAAGCATCTGGCAAAATCACGCCATTGAGGTTGGTGCGGTACAGATGGGCCTGGCTCAATTCTGCCTGTGTGAGATTGGCCCGACTGAGATTGGCATCGCTGAGATTGGCAGCAATGAGAACGACACCGCTTAAGTTGGTACGTTGTAGATCGGCTCCACTTAAATTGGCTGCTTGCAGATTGATCCCCCAAATTTCGGCCCCAATTAGATTAGCGTGACTGAGATCTGCCTCATGCAGTTTACAGCCTCGCAAATCGGCTCCCAGGAGATTAGCATCCCCCAACTCGGCACCGCGCAAATCAGCCCAGGTGAGGGAAGCATTAACTAATTGCGTTTGTTGGAGAACGGCATCTGTGAGGGTGGCATGGCTGAGATTTGCCTGCGTCAGAATAGCGCCCGTCAAGTTAGCGGCATTCAGTTTGGTGGATAGAAGTATAGTTCCTACCAGATTGGCATGGCGCAAATCCACTCCCGTCAGGTCAAGCCGGGACAGATCAGCATGACTCAAATCTACGGGTAGTTGGGGATTTGCCGTGCGCCATTCCTGCCACGGAGCAGCACCCCGCTGTAACCGTGCCAGCTGCTCCAAGTTTGCCATTGCTGCGTTTCCTCCCTATTCCTTCCGCGGGCTATCCTGTTCACGACCGGGGGCGTTTTCCATAGTTTCCAGCACTGCTCTAGAGGCGGCGATAATATCTCGTTCTTCGCCACCCAAATAGAGCCGTCCAAAACTGCCAACGGCGGAAACTTGCAGGATATTGATCATTGCGGCTTTCTCGGCTTCGTTGGCGGCCAGGGACGCATAGGCGGCTGGTTCGACCTCAAACACATAAAGCGTTTGGCCGGAGAGAATCATCTGGCCCCGCCGGTTACGGTTGATTAATTGGGTATGGTGGGGATCAATATTGCGAATGATTTGACTGGAAAGGACGCGAGGCTTGAGACAGTCTTGCCGCCTTACCCCCAGTGCTGCCAGGATGGCCTTACCTGCTGCCTGAGTTTCGCCCTGATTACTGGAGTGGATTTCTAACAGGCCATACAAACGCTCGACAACCAACACTCCGGGACGGACGACGGCTGCTTTGAGGGCCACATCGGTAATGCGGTTAATCTCAATCCCAGGAGAAACCTCTACCCACAGGGAAGCATCACCGGGTAAGGGTAAAAAACCCAAGGCCACAGTCCCAAGATAGGCGGCGTGTTGGGGCTGAAGACGGTCAATATAAACGTAACTACGGAGATCGATTCCCAAAGCAGTTTGCTGAACAAAACTAGACCAGTATAAGCCCTAGAGCCGCTCTGTTACCAGGAGCGTGAATGAGTCGATTCAGGGGCATCAGTCAGGTGGGCGGAGCCGAGAAATTGAGTGGGTGGGCTCAAAGTAAGATGTGACGGCCTTACTAAATGTCGCGATAGATGTTGAAATAAGCTGGACAGAGCCAAACTACCGCTGTTAACAAGGCCGAAATCTGCCCTGAGAAGTACTCCAGTAGACTGGTCGATCGCCTGTAGAATAAAGAGGCAACACGAGCATTTTAGAGTCGCGATCGCCATGTCTTCCTCTCAATCTGGTCTGTATCAGAGCAAGGTTGTTAGTTTTGTGACCCGCCAAACGCGGCAGTGGCTTGATCGGGGCGGCATTGCCTGGCGACGGTTGAAAATGACTGCAAACTGGACCGCGCAGCTGTTGCTCTATCCGGTTTATGTTGTGTTCCAGACGGTACGGTTGACCGGTGCCCAGGTGCGGCAGGCCGTTGAGTTAGGTGTTGCGGCGAGTGATGGGGCTGGTGGTACTGCTGAAACTCAGCCCCGGTTAACCCCGGATACACCCATTCAAACGGCTTTGTTACTGGTTGACCAGTTTTCTCTGCCAACCGATTTGCCTGTTAGGTTAGAACAGCCTGCCCTGGCCGTAGCAACATCCCAGGATGGCCTCGTGGCGGCTCCATCCTCGACTACCAGTGTGGTTGTTCGTGCCATCGGGCGAGTCGTGACAACTGTGTATGATTGGTTGGGGCGGGCGAGTGAGAAGCTAGTTGCCAGCAGACCAGCTAACCAGTTTCAGCTACAGGCCACGGCAGTTTCTCCCACATTTGTGCAGGGAATTGTCAGTGTGCTAGAAACACGGGCGATCGCCCTCGTGACGAACCAGAACGAAATTTTAGATGTGCTGACGGTTGGGCAGCAGCACCATTTGCGCCAGCGGATTGAAGCGGAGATTACTCGTTACGGTCGCTCCTATCAACTGCAACAGGCTTCCCGAAAAATCGCTGCTTCCCTGGCTCCAATTGTCCAAACCAGTCAGCAAATCTTACCTCAGGCTTTACTGCAACAATTGGTAACTACCCTCCAGGCCAGTCCTGCATATCTGGCAGGTGCCCATTTGCGCCAATGGGTTGAGTCTCACTTTCCGGGGTTGCTACCACCGGGTTTCAACGCGCGGACGCTGGCAGTGAGCCTGGGCGATCGCCTCCTCGCAGGAACTACTGCTCTCCTCCCCGTGAGTGATACGCCGCTATACCAGGCTCTTTATACGGCTCAGCAATTTTCGCCTGCCGAATTGTTGCCTGCCCATCGGCTGACAGCGTCACCCCTGCCACCTCAGTTTATTCGGGGCATTGCCACGCTGTTAGAGACACGGGCGATCGTGCTGGTGACGAATGGAAATGAATCTCTTGATATTCTGACGACCGACCAGCAACGTGAGCTTCAGACCGCCCTGGTTTGGGAAGTTGCCAGTTATGGACGTTACCTTCACCTGCGGCAACAAACGGCGCGGGTGCTAACCAACCTCCGGGCGACGGCAGAGAATCGTTACCTGCTACCCCCTGTACGTCTTTTTCGGCAACTGATGGCATGGATGCAGACCAGTCCACTCGCGATCGCCACCAATTTATTTGAAGAAGCAGCATTAGTTCGTGCGGCTGTTTTACCGGCACATGGGCCAACCCCGTTGGCAGAAGTGGCCTTCCCAGAATTGCCCTTCCCAGAATTGCCTCGCCAGGTGAGTCTGCCGCCCCTGCCGTTACCGAAGCTTCTGGCTCCAGCTAGCAATAGGCCGTCGCTTCTGCATGGCTGGTTCCCCAACAAGGCTATTGGGAAGCGTGAACAAAATGAGGTTAAGGATCCGGCGATCGCCCTGCCCTTGCCTGCGGTAACGGCGATCGCCATCAACTCTCCTTCTCCGGAGGTAGGATCTTTGGCGGCCAGTGTGGCTATTAATAATGTGGCTGTTAATGCGGTTAACTCCCCTGCGATCGCAACCGCTTGTCCTCAAAGTTCTACCTGGGATTACATTGATACGGAAGCAACTTCGGTTGGCTATGTACCTAGTCTCCTAGAGCGGGTATTAAAAGGTCTGGATGTTTGCTTCCTGTGGTTAGAAGGACAGTTTGCCAAAGTCTGGCACGGGCTGAAACAACAAACCTGGTTGGTAAATAGTCTGCGTCTGGTTCACGATGATGAATGGCGGATTAACCTGTGGCAAAGAATTCGAGAATTGATTGCCAGACTGTTCTAATTTGTGCCAGGAAACTGAGAGGATGTTTGGGAATTACCAAAATGTCATGCTGAGCGGCACTGGTACACCTGGGAAATATGGATAGACAACCAACTGTCTCTGTTTTAATGTCGGTTTACAACGACGCGAAATACCTTCCTGAGGCGCTTGACAGTATTCTGAATCAAACGTTCAGTGATTTTGAATTCGTCATTATCAATGATGGTTCAACCGATGGATCAGAGGTGATTTTACGTAACTATCAAAATCGGGATCAGCGTATTCGTTTGGTTAGCAGAGCCAATACGGGTTTGATTGCGGCGCTCAATGAAGGCTTAACCTATACCAGAGGAAAATATATTGCCCGGATGGATAGTGATGACTTTGCCATGCCGGAGAGATTTGCGAAGCAAGTAGCGTTTTTAGATAGTCATCCTGACCATGTTGCAGTGGGTACCCGTGTGTTAATGATCGATCCAACAGGGGCACCGATTCGGTTGGCTAATACCCTGACGACCCATGAAGAAATTGATGGAGCCAATATGGCGGGCCAATATGGTCAGTTGTCCCATCCTGCGGTGATGTTTCGGCGCGAGGCCATTGAAAAGGTTGGGGTGTATCGCGAAGAAATGCTCTATGCCGAAGATGCGGATTTGTTCTATCGATTTGCCGAAATTGGTAAGTTAGCCAATTTGCCAGATGTGTTACTCAAGTATCGACTACACCTGAAAAGTATTGGTCATACAAAGACCGTAAAGCAAATGGAGTCAGCCTATGTAGCATTGAGTCAGGCCCATCGACGGCGCGGCTTAGAGCCACCAAAGGCTCCCGTTGTGCAAGATACAAAACCAATATCAGTGAGTGAAATTCACTGTAAATGGGCCTGGTGGGCACTGAATGGTAGAAATATTGCAACTGCCAGACGACACGCCTTTTTAGGGGTGCTGCGTGATCCCTTCTCGAAATATGCCTGGAAAACCCTGCTCTGTGCCTTGCGGGGATGGTAAGGTGCAATGGGCGAGGGCAGATGATGGGATCCGGAATACCATGGGGTTCTGTCCCATCAATCTGACCCTTTAGCGCAGTCATGCCGTCAGGCTATATGACCATTCGCCCCTACAGGTAGCGCACTTCTTGAATTAGTCTAAACTCCAGTTCTATGATGCCTGGGTCATTTGCCATTTCTGCTCATCTAATACGCCTTGGCGTTTGGCCTGAATGTTTTTCAAGTGTTTTTTCACCGTATCCAGAGCAATGTAGAGTTCGGCGGCGATCGCCTTACGGGTGAAGCCCGCTCGCCGCAGTAACCAGACTTCGGACTCACGGGGGGTCAAATTCCAGGTTTGTGCTTCCGAGATGGCCAAACTCTGAATGGATTGGTTCTGATCCTGTAACTTCAGCAAAATACAGGGGCGATCGCTACTGTCCAAATGGAGCCACTGGGCACGCAGGCGAAAGGTACTCTGGCGAGTGGTGATTTCTGTTTCCAGGGTCAGGGGACAATCACCGTAAATATCACGGCTTTCCATCAGGGCATCACAGAGCCGTTGAATGTCGGTTGGTAGTGATTCTGTTTGGGCGATCGCTAACTGGTTACAGAGCGATCGAGCGGTAGCATTCGCGTAAATTACTGTTTGCTGCTCGGTCAAAACCAAAATGCCATCGACAAAACCTTCTAATACGGCTTGCAGGAAACATTCGGACTGTTTTAATTCGGGCTTGTCTAAATTATGCATGTTCACTCCGGGGGCTTTGGATGAACGATAGTTTGAAGGATGAATGAAGTCATCTGACTCAAACTTAAAATGAAGTTTTCGAGATGTCGGTAAGAAATTAGTAAGAAAAAGTAAGTATTTAAGTGGGAGAGGCGTTTGATTAAGTCGGTAAAAGTCTGATTGGCTGGGTGCCGATTTCCGTTTAATGCTACACAGACCTAACAGCAGTACTAAAGTTTGCTAAATGAGCTTTGGCTACGCAAGGTACCCATACGGGTAATAGCTTTCTGGGAAAATGTTCGGCATACTATAACAGACTTCAACTACTGGTAATGGCTCGCTCAGAAAGCCCGCCGCGCCGTTACGTACTGGTATGCTAGAACTCATCAAAATGGGTGACAGGGGCAATCTATTTTTTGATTACACTTGAACGAGAAGCCGTCAATTATTGGGTTGCGTTAATTTTGCTTCAATGGATTTTCTGAAGTGAATTAATGTTCAAATTTTGCTGCCTATTTATCTATTCTTTTAACCCATTTATATATAGGGTGCTTTGAGAAATGATGATCGAAGAAGCACTGAACATTTTGTATTGTGTATTAACGAAAAATTGCTTGAGTGACACCCAGGAAGCAGTTTTTTGTGAGGCTTGGGCTGGTAAAACTTACGAAGAAATTGCCGCAGAATTGAATTTTGCTGTGGACTATATCAAGGCGGTGGGTGCGGAGTTATGGAAGCTACTCACGGATGCGCTGGGTCAAAGAGTTTCTAAAAACAATTTCCGCAGCGTGATCATCCGTTGGGCGCGGGAAAGACCTGGTACCGGAAGACTCTCACCGTTACCACCGACCGTTCATCAGGATTGGGGCGAAGCAGTTGATGTTTCGACATTCTTTGGGCGCACAGAAGAATTGTCTACTATCACGGATTGGATCGTGACGGAACGATGTCGCATTGTTGCCTTATTAGGTATGGGCGGGATGGGCAAAACTTCTCTATCCGTTAAAGTAGCCCAACAGGTACAACAAAATTTTGATTGGTTGATTTGGCGATCGCTCCGTAATGCGCCTCCCTTACAGGAATTACTGCGTCACATCTTACAGTTCCTGGCCAATGGTGATGGCCGCGAGTTGACCGATGATCTCAATGGGCAGTTATCGCAGTTAATTGAGTATCTCAAAACACGTCGCTGCTTGTTGATTCTGGATAATGCCGAGGTGATTTTGCAAGCAGGCGAAACGCCTCTCCCTAGAAGTAGTCACTATGCCGGTCATTACCGGGATGGTTATGAGAATTATGGTGACTTTTTTCAATGTATTGGGCAGGTTTCACATCAGAGTTGTTTATTGTTAACCAGCCGTGAGGAACCGCGAGAAATTGATATTTTGAAAGGGGAAGCCCAACCCGTTCGTTCGCTCCAATTGCAGGGGTTAACCGCGACAGCAGGGCAGGAGCTATTTAGAATTAGGGGCAAATTTACTGCTGCCGATGATGAGTGGAACCGGCTCATTCAACACTATGCTGGCAATCCACTGGCGCTGAAAATGGTGGCATCCATTATCAAGGATTTATTTGATAGCAATGTATCGAAATTCTTGTATATTCTGGATCAGAATTTGCTGGTATTTGATGACATTCGTGATGTTTTACAACGTCAGTTTGATCGCCTATCTGATGACGAAAAGACCGTCATGTTCTGGTTGGCAATCAACCGGGAACCGTTGACGTTAATAGAATTGCAAGACCACATTCTATCTCCAGCCTTAAAACGGCGTTTGCCAGAGGTATTGAAGTCCCTGGGACGGCGTTCAGTTATTGAACGGCGGGCACAGGGATTTACGCAACAACCAGTTGTCATGGAATACCTGATTGAACAGCTGGTCGAACAAATTTGTCAGGAAATTTGTGCCAACGAGATTCATTACTTGGCAAACCATGCGTTGCTGATGACGCAGGCGAAAAGTTATGTGCGTGATAGTCAGGGCCGTTTAATTTTGCAGGCAGTTGGCGATCGCCTGCGGGAATTGCTCCAAACTACCAAAAATATCGAAACTAAACTTAAGCAACTGTTGCTCAAACTACAAACAGAATTTGCCCAGACCGATGGCTATGCTGCCGGGAATTTGCTCAATCTGTTGCGCCATCTTGACATTGATGTGACTGGTTATGATTTTTCGCAACTGGTGATGTGGCAGGCAAACTTGCAAGGGCTACGGTTGTATGAAGTAAATTTTACTGGCTGCAATTTTGCCAAATCGGCGTTTACCGAAACGCTCAGTAGCATTTGGGCGGTAGCCCTCAGTTCTGACGGTAAACTCCTGGCTGCCAGCGATACGCTAGAGCATATTTACCTCTGGCAGGTTGCTGACGGTAAGAAATTGTTTACCTTTACCGGTCACCAAAACTGGTCGAATGCGATCGCCTTCAGTCCCGATAGTCGCTTGCTGGCCAGTATTGGTGGTGATGCGGCAATTAAGCTATGGGATACCACCACGGGGCAATGTTTGAAAACGCTCTCTGGCCACCAGAACTGGGGTTTGGCCCTGGCATTTAGCCCTGATGGCCGCTACCTTGCCAGTAGTGCGGCGGATGGTACGGTCAAGCTTTGGGAGGTCAGAACTGGTGACTGTTTACAAACGCTGGCGGGACATGGGGATTGGGTGCGCTCCCTGGCGTTTATGCCATCGTCTCCCAGGACAGAGTTCCTTACCGCATTAGATCCACCGATCACGGTGGAACCATTACTCATTACTGGTAGTGCCGATGATACGGTGAGAGTCTGGGATAGTCGGAGTGGGCATTGTCTCCAAACCTGGAGAACCGATAGCGGTGGCGTGTGGGCGATCGCTGTCAGTCCCGATGGGTCAACCCTGGCTACGGGGAGCGCAGATACAACCATTAAGCTCTGGCGGTTACCCGATGGGCAACCCATCCACACGCTGGTAGGGCATACTAACGTCGTCAAATCGCTCAGCTTTAGTGCCGATGGTAGTTGGCTGGCCAGCGGTAGTGAAGACCAAACAATTCGCCTCTGGCATGGCCAAACTGGTGAATGTCTCAAGGTTTTACGTGGACATACCAGTGGTGTCTGGGCGATCGCCTGTGCGGGTAACCATTTACTGGCCAGTGGTGGCCCCGACCAGCAGGTCAAACTGTGGCACCTGCGGAGTGGGCAGTGCCTCTCCACCCACCAGGGCTACACAGACTTTATCCTGGCATTAGCCGTTACCCCACCCGTTGCCGACCCCGTCGCCTCTGGGGGCTGTACATCGTCGTTGCTGGCCGTTGCAAGCGCTGACCACAGCATCAAATTATGGGATATCAATGCAGGAAAATGTCAGCGCGTTTTGCAGGGGCATACTAACTGGGTACTATCCGTGGCATTTGATCGGCATTCCCAGACCCTTGCCAGTGCTGGCTTTGATCAAACCATTCGCCTGTGGAATGTTCCGACTGGGCAGTGTACTCATGTCTTGAGAGGCCACCCCCATTGGGTGTTAGCGGTCAAGTTCCATCCTACGAACCAGACCCTTGCCAGTTGTGGTTTTGACCGTACCATTCGCCTGTGGGATAGTCAAACGGGGGAATGTTTGAAAGTACTAGAGGGCCATGATGGCCGACTGTTTGCGATCGCCTTCAACCCCCCTGGAACCCTTTTAGCTAGTGCGGGTGATGACCTGATCATTCGCCTCTGGCAACCGCAAAGCGGGGTTTGTATGCAAACCTTCAGTGGCCACAGTGAACGCATCTGGACGGTGGCGTTTAGCCCCGATGGCCAACTGCTGGCAAGCGGGAGCAGCGATCGCACCATTCGCATCTGGGATGTTGCTACGGGCAAATGTTTACACGTTCTACATGGACATACCAGTCGGGTGCAGTCGGTGGCTTTTAGTGGCGATGGTCAACTGTTGGTCAGTGGGAGCGAAGACCAGACAATCCGACTGTGGCACCCTGTTACCGGGCACCATTTGCAGACCTGTTACGGGCATACCCAGCGGGTGTGGGCCACTATTTTTGGTCAGGTTGATTTTGGTCAGGTTGATTTGGGCCAGATTGATCCGGAGAGCGGGGCCTCTGATCCGGGCGATCGCCCCTCTAGTCGGTCAACGCTGGATCCATCTACGGTCATGCCCGTCGTCATTAGTGGTGGTGAGGATGAACTGATCCGCCTGTGGGAACCACGGACAGGTACCTGCCTGAAAACGTTCAGTACGCCTAAACCCTATCAGGGGATGGATATTACCGGCGTTACCGGTTTGACGGTAGCGGAAAAAGAAACGTTGAAGTCGCTGGGGGCGATCGATCTGCTCATTACCTAAACCGTAGCTGACGACACAATTGACCTGTGACATCACTTGTTATAACTATCCGTTGATTCGCCATGTCTCACTACAGTAGGCAATCATTTCAGGAGAACTATTTTGTGTGGCATTTCGGGCATTATTTATCGCAGTCCACACCGTTACCCTAACCTTGGTACGGATATTTTGGCGTTGATTCAGCCACTAGAAACACGGGGCCCCGATTCCGCCGGGGTGGCCTTGTTTCGGCCGGGCTGTGCGACGGAGGTCAGGTTGCTGTTACGGGGCACTGACACGGGGCAATGGCAGGCAGTGCATCGCTGGTTCAGTGACATTGGGCCGGTGATGGGTCTGGAAGCCATTACCAATGGGCAACGAATCTGGCTGCACCTTACTGCTGATGCGGTGGATTTAACCAGTGTCAGGCAGCAATTCCAACGAACGTTTCCTACTGTATCCTGGCTAAGTTTTGGTCATCATCTGGAGGTTTTTAAGGAGGTGGGGGCAGTTGCCAACCTGGAACGGGCCTATGGGTTGAAGAGTCTGTCGGGTAGTCATGCCATTGGGCATACGCGTATGGCAACTGAGTCGGTGGTAGACACGGATCATTGCCATCCCTTTACTGCTGGTAGTGACTTGGCGATCGTCCACAATGGGCAAATTTCCAACTATTATCGCCTCCGGTTTCAACTGGAACGATTGGGCGTTGTATTTGACACCGAGAATGACTCGGAAGCATTGGCACACTACATTCATTACCATCGACAACGGGGACAATCGTTAGAAGCCACGCTCCATCGCTTATTGGACGAGGTCGATGGTACGTTCACGGTTCTGGTGGCAACGACCGATGCGGTGGCACTGGTGCGCGATCGCCAGGCTGCTAAACCTGCTGTTGTCTATGAAACGCCGGAGATGGTGGCGATCGCCTCCGAATACCGTGCTTTCCTCAACCTGCCCAACTTTGACCCCTCTGCCACTATCCATGAACCGGATGCGGGCGACATCATGCTCTGGTCAACGGGGGTTGTCACAAACTCCCTCGCAACGGTGGGTTAAGGAATGGGCGAACACACACTTACCCCAACTACGCTTGACTGTAGTAACCTGAGTACGCGCGACATTAACCAGAAACTTAAGGCGCTGCTTGCCGCTGGCATCAACGACATTACCGTACTCCATCCTGACGGGCGACATAATCTTGGTGTCGGATTGGCAACTGCTGCCACGATCCGGTTTCAAGGGGCAGTTGGCTACTACTGCGGTGGCCTATGCGATGGCATTAATTACGAAATTAACGGTAGCTGTGGCTGGTCATTAGGTGAAAACCTGATGTCGGGTCAAATTGTCGTGCATGGGAATGCGTCAGCAATGGCGGCGGCTTCGGCTCAGGGAGGGACTGTCTGTATTCTCGGTCATGCGGGGGCCCGTGCCGGAATTTCGCTGAAGGGAGGCACGTTAATGGTGACAGGTAATGTTGGCCAGAGCAGTGCCTTTATGATGCAAGCAGGACGACTGATCGTCTGCGGCAATGCGGCGGCCAACCTCGGCGATTCCATGTACAGTGGCGAAATCTTTGTTGGTGGTACCATCACCTCCCTCGGTGCCGATGCTCGCCTTGAACCAATGGGCGATCGCGATTGGCAAACCCTCACCACCCAACTGCAACCCTGGAATATTACGGCGACGGACTATGACTTTAAAAAAGTTGTCTGTGCCAAACAGCTCTACCACTTTCAGGCCAAAAATTTCTCCAGATTCCGTGATGTATATTAGGCCACGCTGATCAACACCGTGGTTGGAATCCTGTCCCGATTTTCCGCTTTCGCCATTTTCCCACTTCCCAACCCCATGCAACGTCCCATTCTCTACACCAGTAGTACCTTTACCCCCGAAACAATCCATGCCATTCAGGAACGGGCCGAATTAGGCCGATATGCCATTCGTGGCTTCGGTGCATTTCGCCAGGTACCCCGTTTGGATGATCTGGTTTTTCTGACGGCTTCTCTGACCCGTATGCCTCTGGAGGGATACCGGGAACGGTGTGAAACGAAGACCGTATTGGGGAGTCGTAAGGCACAGCGCCCTATGGAACTGGATATTCCCATTACTATCGCCGGTATGAGTTTTGGGGCCTTATCCCGTCATGCGAAGGTGGCTTTGGGGCAGGCGGCTACCTGGTTGGGCACGTCGACTACTACCGGCGACGGAGGTATGTTACCGGCAGAACGGGACGCGTCCTCACGTCTGGTCTACCAATGTTTGCCATCCCGCTATGGGTTTAATCCCCATGATTTAAAGCGGGCAGACGCGGTGGAGATTGTTGTGGGGCAGGGAGCCAAACCAGGCGGTGGTGGTTTACTACTCGGCCAAAAGGTCAATCAGGTTGTTGCCGAAATGCGCACTCTACCGGAAGGGGTAGACCAGCGATCGCCCTGTCGCCATCCGGATTGGATTGGCCCTGATGACTTGCGGATCAAGATTGAGGAGTTACGAGAAGCGACCAATTGGGAGATTCCCATTTATGTGAAGTTGGGTGCTACCCGTGTCAAAGATGATGTCAAACTGGCGGTGAAAGCCGGGGCCGATGTGATTGTACTGGATGGCATGGAAGGGGGGACAGCCGCAACCCAGAGTGTGTTTCAGGAACATGTGGGCATTCCCACGTTGCCAGCTATTGTGCAGGCGGTAGAGGCACTGAAGGAAAGCGATGTCTATGGCGAGGTGCAACTGGTTGTCTCCGGTGGTATTCGATCGGGTGCCGATGTTGCTAAGGCACTGGCCTTGGGTGCCGATGCGGTAAGTATTGGCACCGCGAGCCTGGTAGCGATGGGGTGTAATAAACCGATTTATGTTGAGGATTATTATGGTTTGGGGACGGAGCCCTATCACTGCCACCATTGTCATACGGGGCTATGTCCGGTGGGAATTGCAACCCAGGACGAATACCTGATGCAGCGGTTACCAATTGAGGCCGCTGCAACCCACGTTGCCAACTATTTACAAGCTCTGGTGATGGAAACCCAGGCGATCGCTCGGGCCTGTGGTAAATCGAACGTCCACAATCTGGAGCGGGAAGACCTGGTGGCACTGACATTGGAGGCATCGGCAATGGCAAAGGTGCCTCTGGCCGGAACCGATTTCATCATGGGCCAGTAATCTAATCTGTTACACCTTTGCATAATTCTTCATAATAAATTAATGCGCTATTCGTAGTGCCCAACTTTTACTGTCTTCCTGCTTGACTCCAAATCTAGCGATGGGGACGTTTGGGGTAGGTGTGATCGCAATCAAACGTAGGATTCAATCTTCAAAGGTTGTGGTTTAAGTGAATGTCATAGGAACACAGAGTCACGGATCAGACTCATTGTTTCAAGCATCGAATCACCCACTCAGGTGAGCCTAATAGATGAGGCATGCCGGGTGTTGCCCGCATATTATGGTCGCCATACTAAATTCTGACGTGCTGCCAACTCACCCCATCATCAGGAGTCAAGATCTCGCCGTGGACATCAACCGTCGCAGCAACACCCAACTCATTGACTTTCTCCAGCAAGAGCTGGCAATTTCCGCTAGCTCAATTTCAATGGCGCTTCGCCATAGCGAGCAAAACCCAGGGCCTCTGCACATGATTCTGTGGCAGTATGGGTTGGTTTCCCTGGAGCAGCTTGAACAAATTTTTGACTGGTTAGAAGGCTAGGAATGTTTGCCCTACGGAGATATGGTTGTAGCAGTGGTTTGCTCCGCATCGGGGATTGTGGCTGCTGATGCTGATAAACCTACATTGGCGATCGCCCATATGGCTTCGCTTTATTCCTTCGATTTGGGTTTAGCGGTTCATCCGATTTAGTAACCACAGCGACCCTGAAATACCCGCAAATTGAGCCAGGATGACATTAATGCTGGCCTGGACGACCAGAATATCTAAGGGCTGAATGAATTTACTGGGGTCGACATTCACGAAACCACCCAGACCCTGGCTAAATGCTTTGGCTGCTAGTGCCCCAATCGTTGCTTCAGCACCTAACAGCGCTAGTAACATGCCGATCAGGCTGGCGCGCAGACCCATACGTAACATTTGGATGGTGTCGGCCTTTTTGGGACGGACGGTTGGATCACCAGTTAATTTCCGGCCAACCTGTACATAGCGGAATGCTTGGAAAATCGTGAAGAAAAGGATCAAAATCCCACAGGTGGTCAAAAAAGCACCAAACCCAGTTCCCGGATTACTTGATCCGGTGTTGGGGTTACGACCAATTGCACCTGCAAACAATAAAATCCCGCTAGAAACAACGGTCAAAACAACTTGAACCCAAAGACTAATCCAACCTGCCCAGCGAAAACCACTGGCAATCTGTTGCAGGTTAACTGCTCCTGAGGGTGAACCGGGCTTGTCAAGCATAACGCATCGTATCCAAGGGCTTGATTCTATTCAGTCTCATGGTAACTCTGTTTAATATCAGTTTTTCCTCTTTATGACAATGCCAGAAAACAATGCGAGTAATGCGAGAAAAGAAGGGCAATCGGCGATCGCAAGAAACTGAAAAATTAGCAACAAATGCACTTGTCGTTGCAGCCAAACACCCGGATGGAGGATTCCCAACTCCTGAATATTTTATGTAAAGTTATGCTGAGAGCTTTTTTCTAATTTAGGATTGATCAAGTAAATTTTCCTAAGTGAAATTTTCTAAGTATAAATTCCTGTTCTCTCTGTTTCTCTGTTGGTGTATCTCACAGTCGTTGAGTAGATTCAATTGCATGCTAGACGAAACACGATCGCCCAATATTGTCTCTGACTTGCCGCCGTTGCGGATTCTCATTGTTGAAGATGACCCCATGATGCAACTGGGTTTGGAGCAGTCGCTCGAAGACTACCCCCAGTTAACGATTGTCGGTCAAGCCGATGATGGCTACCGTGGGGTTGAGCAGGCTCTCAAACTACAGCCTGATGTCATTGTGATGGATATTGGGTTGCCCCGCCTGGATGGGATTAAAGCAACCGAAGAAATCAAGAAGGCTCTGCCCAATGTGCGGATTGTCATGTTGACCTCGCATACGTCAGAGACAGAAGTGATTGCTGCTCTGGGTAGTGGTGCCGATGCTTACTGTATTAAGGGCACGAATGTTGATCGGTTAATTGCCGCGATCGCTGCGGCCCAAGAAGGTGCTACCTATCTTGATCCGCAAATTGCCCGCCGGGTGATTGAACACCTGAAACCGCCCTCGCCCGCCAATAATATTGGACACCTTTCCCAACGAGAATTAGAAGTTTTGAAACTGATGGTAGAGGGCAAAAGTAATCCCGAAATTGCAGCGGAGTTATACCTGAGTCCTAATACGGTCAAAACGCACATTCGTGGCATTATGAACAAGCTTGCTGTGGATGATCGGGTTCAAGCTGCTGTTGTCGCACTGCGTTCCGGGTTGGTTTGACCCGGTGTTGGTTTCACCTTGCTAATTGCAACTCATTGACAAATGTGGGAACTTTTAACCACCTGAATTCGTCTCACCTGAAGCAGTCTTGGCTGATGGAACTTTTGTCCTTCTCACTTTTTTCTTCAGATATAGACAGCAGTTGTCAATCGATTGCTATAGCATGACCAGTCTAAAATTTCTCTCTGGAGAAGCTTTTTTTAGGTAAGCAGTTTACAATTTTAATCATGGGCTTAGGTTTGCTAATCATTCACTTGTCATAATAGGCTGGTTTGCAGTCTTGTAATGAAGCCTACCAACCCCATTAGCTACGGGAGTACCCCCAGCCCTCAAGGTACTAAGTCTTAAGATGAACCCCTCCATCTTTAATCGCTGGCATCAGTAATGTAGTGATACTACTTTCAGCACAGGACAGATTTTTCCATCTGCAAGGTTATTTAATGCTTTCGGTTGATGTGGACTACCAGGGTATCACTGCTAAGTTTGATGGTAAGTAGTTTGAGCATGTATCTGGTTGCAACAAACGTGGTCTGAATTTTGTTATTGTCTGGATGGGAAAGATGAAGTTTGACGATATTTACCAATTTTTCCAAGCACCACCGCCCTTCTACCTCAATAAAGAGTTAGCGGTTTGCTATGTGCTGTCTGTTCTCTCCCGGGGAGATTCCTACGGCACCGAATTGATTCAGCTATTAGAGAACGATTACCCCACCTATCGTCTTTCGGACACGGTACTTTACAGTGCCCTCAAGTTTCTTGAAGACGAAGAAATTATCGAGGGGTACTGGAAGAAAGTTGAAGGTCGCGGACGCCCTCGACGGATGTATCAAATCCGGAGCGAGACAGCACAGCAGGCACAAGACCTGACACGGTTGTGGTACGACTATGTCAGAAAGCATCACAGTTTGCCTCACTCAAATGAGTTAGCTTCCCAAAGCGGCGGTTGATTATTGAAGGAACATACGGAAGCAGCTATTTTAATTAGCCTGATTGATTAGTCACCGAAGGAATAGCACCGGTAACGTAACAGTGTTCCATAGTTGACTAAACTTAAGGCTAATAGATTAAGTTAAGCGTTCAAAGCGAAACATGGCTACTTC
>CAZGDE010000060.1:13410-22990 GCA_964524315.1 uncultured bacterium | reverse complement strand
TAATGATTAAGCGGCTTGCAGCCTCTCCTCAAGATGTCAAATAGGCTCTATAGGGCAGATCCACCGTGAAACAACTCCCCCCGCCCAGGGCACTGGTCAGCCCCACGCGACCGCCATGCAGTTCAACCACTTGTTTCACTAAGGCAAGTCCCAACCCTGTGCCTGTCTGTTGGCGATTGAGCGCCCCGTCAATTTGCACGAAGGGCTTAAATAATCTTGAGATATTTTCTGGTGCAATCCCAATGCCAGTATCAGCGATCGCAATCCGTAGATAGGTTGGCCTATCTTTCTCTGGAAGGACAAGCGAAACCGTGAGCGTCACGGTTCCACCTTCTAGGGTGAATTTCACCGCATTGGTCAGCAAATTCAGCAACACTTGCCGCATGCGCATTTCATCGACGAATAAGGCCGGGAGATGGGACGGAATCTGGGTTTCTACCCGGATGCGTTTCTTTAAGGCTTGCTGTTTGATAAAGACCAGACTCGAGGCGCACAGTTGTTCAACGGCAACGGGGCTACAGTCTAGTTTGACCTGGCCAGAGGCAATTTTAGCCACATCCAAAATGTCATTGATGAGCGCTAGCAGGTGAGCCGCACTATTTTCGACGGTGCCGAGAGCTTTGCTCTGTTGCTCGTTAACGATGCCAAAGATTTCCTCCTGGAGACATTCGGTCATGCCCAAAATGGCATTGAGAGGAGTCCGGAGTTCATGGCTCATGTTGGCGAGGAATTCATCTTTGAGACGGGTTGCCCGTTCCAGTTCCAGATTCGTCACGGCGAGTTGTTGATTGCGTTCTGTGAGTTGGCGTTGGGCTTGTTGGCGTTCGGTCAACTCTTGTTGCAATTGCTCAAACAGATTGGCTTGCTGAATGGCGATCGCGACCTGATTCGCAATTTGCTGCAACAATTGCGCTTCGGTTGCCAGCCACACCCGTTTTTCAGTACAGGCATGAATGACGAGAACACCCCAGAGTTTATTGCTGGCGGAGGGAGAAACCCAACGGTGTGCTTCGTCCGGTCTGATTTCCTGCAAAATGGGGGCGACAATTTTCGACTGAATTTGGCCCTCAATGGCATACTCTACGAGGCAATCAGTCCAGCGATCAGCCATCACATCTGGCACCATCCGCGGTTGACCTTGCCAGTAAGCGTTCAGGATGTCCTGCGACCAGACTTCATCATCCCAATGCTGGTTCCGCAAGCAAGGCAAGCCAGCGGATACGGCCTCTTCGACAATCCGACTGGTGCCGTCGGGGTATAGCCGGAAGATAATCACTCGATCCCCATTAAGCACTTCCCTGACCTGATGGACAACCGTTGCCAGGATCTGCGCCAGATCGAGTGATCGTTGCAGAATGAGTTGGGTAATGGCTGCCAGAGCCTGTTGTTGTCTTAATTGCAGGGCAAGTTTTGTCTCTGCCTGGTGCCGCTCCAGCAACTCTGATTGAACCTGATCGTACAAGCTTGCTTGCTGAATGGCGATCGCCAATTGGCTGGCAACTTGTTGCAATAATTCAATTTCCCAATCCAACCACTGGCGGGAGGTGGCGTTCTGATAAATGGCCAGTAATCCCCAGAGGCTTTCTCCCACAAAAATTGGCACGACGGCGAAGGCGCGCGCTTGAAATTGTTCTAATAATTCAATATGGCAGTGTTGTAAGTCAGCCTGGTAGATATCCGGAATGACAAATGTTTCATGGTTTTGAAAACGACCGCCCTGGTTCTCTTGCAGGTAGGTATCTTCCCAGACTTTCTGAATTTCAGGGTTTACCAGTTTGACCCAATGCGCCTCAACGGATTCGACGATAAAGTCACCGCTCCAATCGGGCAGAAACCGATAAACGGCAACCCGATCAAGGTTTAACATGTGCCGCATTTGCTCAACGGCCGTGTTCAAGATCGCATTGAGGTCTAAGGACTGGCGGATTCGTTGGGTAATTTCCCGGAGCAGCGTTTCCCGATTGGCATGCTGGTAGAGGCGCATTTCAGCAGCTTTGCGATCGCTGATATCTGTCAGAGTGCCCACGTAGCCAACCGGTTGTCCATCGGTGTCGATTTCCACGATCATCTGGCAGTAGTACCAGACAATCCTGCCATCATCGCGAAAAATTCGGGCTTCATGTTGAAACGGTGTGACCGCACCCGACTGAAACCATTGCTGAAGCATGCTCTGGGTTTGCTCCAGATCGTCAGGATGGATTGTTTCCAGCCAGCGATGACCCATGGCAAAAGCGATCGGTTTCCCGGTCATTTCAGACCAGCGTTCGTTGACATAGAGGCAGTCCCCCTCAAGATCGAAGCGAAAAATGGCTACAGGAGCTGCCTGAGTTAGTGTGGCATAGCGCTGTTCGCTCTCCCGCAAGGCTGCTTCTGCCTGTTGGCGTTCGGCGTCTAGCCGTGCCCGTTCGCTGATATCCTGGCAAACACAAATCAGGAGATTGTCGGCTGCGTAAGTCAGGGATAACTGTTGCGGGAACGTGGTTCCATCTTTACGAGTAGCGAGAATTTCACCCTGCCATGACTTGCTTTCTAGCAAAACTGGCGTCACATCCCGATCAAACCATGCTTGCACCTCAGGAGAATACAGAACACGCCAACTCTTGCCAATTAGCTCTTCCGCTTGCTCATAGCCAAACATCTTTACATGGGAGGAGTTGAGGTACAAATGACATTCATTCTGAAGAATGGCAATCCCATCCACTGCCGCCTCGATCGCGGCTAGTTGGCGCTCCAAAACCAGTTCCGCATGACGACGGGCCGTAATATCCTGATAGGTGCCCAGAACCCCCATGATTTCTCCCGCCAGGTTGCGGAGAGGTAATTTATTCGTTTCCAACCAGATCTCAGATCCATCCTGCTGGTGCTGAGTCTCGATAATGCCGAGTTTTGGCTCACCTGTGTCCATGACGGTGCGATCATCCGCTTGATAGGCAGTTGCCTCGGTCGGGGCCCAGGGCAGATCGAAATCGGTTTTGCCCACCAGTTCTGAGGAAGAACTCAAAGACGCATCCTGGAGAAAGAGTTGGTTTGCTCCCAGGTAATGGCCGGAGCGATCTTTCCAAAAGACGGCGAGTGGCACCGTATCCAATACCGTTTGCAGAAACTGTTGGGATTCTCGCAACGCGGTTTCAATCTGTTTGCGATCGGTAATGTCCCGAAAAATCCCCTGTACCAGGGCTTCGCCGCCAATATCAACAATGGTCGCGGTAATATCTACAAGCACCGTGGTGCCATCCTGTCGCAAACAAGGTATGTCCAAGAAGTGAGTGCATTCCCTTTGAGCCATTTCGGTAAACACCTTTGTCATCCTATCCAGTTCTTCGGTAGGATGCAGTTGGGTGAAGTGGAGGGTGGATAGCTTTGCCAAGGAATAGCCTAGTAGGGCTTCTGCTTTCTGGTTTGCTTCCAGAATGTGCCCTTGCAGATCGGCGATCAGAATGGCATCGGCAGCGCCCTCCAGCAATCCCCGGTAACGGACTTCTCGTTCCTCTAGTTCTTCTGTACGTTTCGTTACCCGCTCTTCCAATTCAACATTGAGTTCCTCCAATTCAGCATTGAGTTCCTCCAGGGCTTGGGCCATCAAAAGCCGCTCCAATTCGCTTTGATACCGTTGAATCGCCAGCATGACGATGGGCACAACACTATCGACGAACGCTATTTCATCAGCCCGGGGTGAATGCACCTCGTGATAATAGATGGCAAAGGTTCCCAGGATGGACTGATTGAAAGCCACAATGGGGGTAGACCAGCAAGCCCGCAAACCAGACGCAAGTGCCAGGTCTCTAAAATTTTGCCACAGGGGATCGTTGGCAAGATCAGCCACGATGACCGTTTCCCGCCGATGCACGGCTGTACCACACGATCCGACCCCTTCACCCACCTGAATACCGTCGATCTGGCGGCGGTAGTGAGTCGGCAAACTCGGGGAAGCGCCTTCATGCAGCTGGTTATTGCGATCCAGCAGTAATATGGAACAAATTGCGCCCTCCAGCATCCCCTCAATCGTCGTGGCGACATAATTCAGTGTCTCGGTCAGGGTTTCTTGCGTGGCGACCTTGGCGAGGAGATCGTTCTTCAGTTGGAGCAGTGTTTCGGCGAACTTGCGATCGCTGATATCGGTGATGGTGCCGACATAGCCCATCACATTGCCCTGAGCGTCCGTTTCCTGCTCCGACTGCCCAAATACCCAGGTGACGGTCCCATCATCTCGCAAGAACCGATACTCTAATTGAAAGCGACGACCGGCTTGAGCCGCTTCATACCATTTGATTGCGACAGTATCTCGATCGTCGGAATGCACTGCTTGCATCCAACCCATTCCCCTGGCCTGGTCAGGGGTTAATCCTGCGATTTGGCACCAACGGTCATTCACGTAAGTGCAGTTGCCAGCAGCGTCTGTATAGAAGATGCCGACCGGAGCCAGGACTGCCAATTTTACATACTGTTGCTGGCTCGCTTGCAGTTTTGCCTCCACTTGCTGCCGCTCTTGCAATTCAGCCTGCAATAGGTCATGGGTTGAGGCTTGTTGGATGGCGATCGCCAGGTGGGTTGAAATGGTATGAAGAAAGTTAATTTCATCGGTCTGCCAGTCTCGGGGGCTTTGACATTCGGAGACATTGAGCAACCCCCAGAGGCGATCACCACAAAAGAGGGGTAACAGCACCTTGGCACGGGTTTGCAGGCGGATGAGCAACTCGCGATGGCACGCTGTCATCTCCGTAGTGTAAATGTCCGGCACCACCCGGATATACCCTTCCCGGTAAACCGCCAGAATATGCGACTGGTAGCACACATCCTGCACCTGCTCACCGAGCAGGGAGGGGGTTGAGAGCGTTGCTTCCGCCACTACCCGCGTGGACAAGTCGGGTTCCAGTTGCCAGATATTGACGCGATCGCAGTTCATCGCCTGCCGAATCTGCACAACTGCTGTATCTAAAATCGTTTGCAGGTGGAGCGAGGCCCGGATGGCAGCGACCACGTTAGTGATGACTTGTTCCAGTTGCAGTCGCTGATGGGCATTGGTTACGGGGTGTAATACCTGCCACAGGGTTTCATGGGTCACCAGTCCCACCAGGCGATCCTGCTCATCCACGACAGGTAAATGCCGGATTGAGTTTTGTTGCAACAAGTCAACGACAGAAAAGAGATCGGTCAATGCTGACTCTCGCAGAGTCAGCACCGTCGAGGTCATCACCTGCCGCACCGGTATCTCATCGAACAATTGCTGTTGAGGCCATAAACGTACCACATCCTGTTCAGTGATAATACCGATAATTCTGTGGGATTCCACCACGACAACACAGCTTGCCCGGGCTTCAACCTGCATATAGTTTGAGGCTGATTGCGCGGTTGCGTTTGCTTCACACTGCGAGCGTGCCTTACCCATCAGGGCAACCGCCTCCTTGACCGTAATTTCCGGTGAGACGGCGATCGGGTTGCGAATTATCGCAGTGGTTAGAGCCCTGTCGGTGCGATCGAATGTCTCAGCTTTGTGCAGCATATTCTTGCCCAGGCCTGGGTGGGTTGATTCACAAATGCTTACACCTGCTTACTCAGGCTGATTTCATTACTAAAATTTCAAGATCTGAACAAGTCACACGGTGTAGCATATTACTTCTTGATTCTAACTTTGCAACTCCCAGCGTCCTAGGGCAGGATCACAGAATTTAGGGATTGCCGTAGAATATTTGTAAAAATCTTTACTCAAATGGTGTACATTCAACCCCCTTAGCTCCAGGTAGTTTTGCTTGCGGGGATGATACCTATAGCCGGTGGATTGTCTGGGCTTTGACAACCTGGTTGGAGGCAGTCCGCAAGTAAGCGGTTTTCGGGGCGCAGGTGACTCTGAATCCCCAATGCATCCAGGCGGCAGGCAACTGACCGATCCAGCCGCATCAGGTCGATCGATTATTTCACGTAAGTTTGGGCTGTCTCTTTCAGCGGAACTTGGCCTACCGTCAGAGCCGAATAATTCTTCGCAGTCGGAAGGTAGATTCTTCTCCAGTTCCCACGACTTAAGAAAACGCAATTGGCAGGCTTCTGCGGCCCCTGCCGCAGAACAAATTTTGTTTGACACCGTAACGACGGTACATCTCGTTCATCTTCCTGATATACGCAGTTGATGCTCTTATTAAGAGTGCTGAAACGAACGGTATTCATGGGATTGGCGATCGCTGCAGTGCCATTGTTAGATTCAGGATTTGCAGGTGGTGACCCCACTTTGGTTTCGAGAAGCGACAAAAGCACCCCAGTACGCTGTAATTGCGGAATTGGGTAGCCATGACTACTATCAACGGCGTAGCACTGAAAACCCACCGTTGATTGGGGATGTGATGTGGATGTTTGATCGCAAGCAATGGCAGGCACAGGCAAAATTGGCATGCTCGTCGTTTAACCTTGCAGAAATCCCCCGTATGGGTAACCCTCAATACGGTTATCGTGAATAGACTTGAGGAAGTAACTTGTAGAGTTAATCATGTCTTCGGTTGCTGCTCAAGGCCAAAGGGGAACTGCTGTATTCAATCGCTTAAGAGAAGGAGTAATCTTAGCATTCCTTCTATTCGTTGGAGATGCGATCGGGTTTCCTCATCTATTTTTAGTTGGATCAGGCTCCGTGCTGAAAGGAGTTGCAATCGCTAGCACGCTCATCCTCATTGCATCCAGCGGATTTCTAATCACGACCCATCCCTATCCTGCACGCATCGCTGCAGGCGTTGGAGCGATCTTGGCCCTAGGAGTACTCATAGTCAGGTGCTGCGCACTGATTGCACCGGGGATACTACTCGCAATTACAGTAGGTATTGTCTACGCCTCAGCTTGGGTCTTTGTGGCAGCTGCATTTACTTCAACAACAGTATTTCAAATTGACCACAGAAATGGGATGCCAGCGTCTAAGCAGGTTGTTTGGTTTGGAATTGGCTTACTAGGATTTCTTTGGTTGGCAATTACGTTATTTAGCTCATATGGATTGATGGCAGTCCTTTGGCTGGTCTATGTGCCTTCAATTCCCTATTTTGTTTGGTTAAGCTGTACATACATCAGTCAAGGAAGACAGAGCGCCAATCATTACAAGCTTGCCAAGCTAGCATTAGTTTTGCTTGTGCTAGGGGTTATCATTATTGCCTCAGGTCATACTCTAAATCAAGCAGGGGCAATTGTTTGGACTGTACAAATTACCATTTTAGCTTTTGCCGTTCTAACAGCATTTGCATTAGATCTCTCTGGACTTCAAATTGATAGGGATAATTGCAGTCAAAATAATTGGAACCAAATAAATTATAGATTCTATATTCTGTTACTATTTTTTTGCTATCTCCAGGAATTTGGGGATACAGTGACCATTTCTGGAAGGGGGTTACTTGGTCTGAACGATTGAACAGTCTGGGTAGTGCCATCTTTTTAGATAAAATCTTAGTTACCCAGCTTTGGAATTACAAAATTACAATTAGCTCGGATGAACAATTTCTGGCTAATGGCGGTGAAGAGCCAACAGGCAGCAAAGAAAAAATTGTTCAACTTTGGAATCTAAAAACTGGAAAATTAACCCGTACCTTTTCCGGTTATTCAGACCCTTCGATTGTGGCGAATGCTTCTAACCAAACCATTTTATCAATGCGTTCCCCCAGAGGATATATTGAACGGTGGAACTTGAACGATTTTCAACATCAGCAAGGTAACGAGCAGAATGAAAAGTTACTTTGGCAAGAACCAAAACAACAGCATCAAACATCATTTCCTCGGTTTCTGCCCCGCGATGCTGTTCTTCTATCTGCAAGCGATGATGGAAAAACTCTGGCAACTAGTTTTTACCAAAAACCGATGCGAAACAGAATATTGATATGGAACACTTTATCTGGAAAGCTACTGTATTCTTTATCGCCAGGTAGTTCTTCGGTTGCGCCAGGGGGGTATTACGGTAGCATTACTTTCAGTCCCAGCGGCCATTTACTTGCCAATGATCCATCAGGAATGTCAAATACAGGAAATATTCATATCTGGCGATTGCCCAAACACTAGCAAAGCTGGAGTCACATCACTGCGCGGCTTCAATCTGGATTAATTTTCCCGTAAACGGATTACGCCCCTCCCGTTTAAGCTCAGCGTGAACGGATCATCAGGTGCCATCATGGGTCTAAGCTCTGGAGCCTCATGCAGACCATGGTTGTTTATCCAGTCCTACGTGCCACCCACTGGGTACCGCTTCAAAGATGTGGTTGGAAAAATCAACATTGTGCTGCTTATCAAGAAATACTAAGGTTATCCGTACTTAATCTTCTCAAAGAGGAATACTATATTGTTCCGCCTTAACGTGGTTCATTGGGACTCCCATGAGTAAGATTGAAGTCATTCAAACCGGGCAACGACTCACGCTACTCACACTCATTGGTCTACAATCGCTGGGATTGCATGCCTGTATCCCATCTGCCCTATCTCTCGCTGCCCCACCAATCCCTGCGTCCCCGTCCTCGACATTGCCATCGTCGGATGGGCTCAGTTTTCAAGTCCCAGCTTCAGTCTGCGCCCAAGATCGTCATTTCGGCAAGGTCACGGCATTAGCGATCACTCCTGATGGAAAAAACCTGGTCAGCAGCGGAGAAGATAGGACGATTAAAATTTGGGATCTGACTACGAATTTAAGTCATCGCCGTTTGCAAGGACATGCTGCCTCTGTGGCAGTGATGACCCTTAGTCCCGATGGTGACTTGTTAGCAAGTGCAGTAACCGATCATTTGCTGGCAGCGGACGATCCCGTGATCAACATCTGGGATGTGAAATCGGGCGCGTTGCTCAAAACCTTACACCCGAGTGACCGTGTTACGGTGATGGCGATTAGTGCCGATCGCCAAACTCTGCTTGCTGGCACCACCCGTGGCTCGATTCAGGCGTGGAATCTCCAGACCGGGCAGGTTCGCTATATTCAGAAATCGGCGGCTGAGAAACCTGGTATCGAGCGTAATCTGGTGTCATTAAGTTTCAGTGCCGATGGCAAAACTTTCTGGACATCCAGTGTGACCTGGGATCTATCAGACCGCTCTGGGGAGAGGACTTCTGATGTAATTTTGCAGCAATGGGCGCTGGCAACGGGCACAGCAATTCGTGTCCAGACTCATACTCAAAAGGATACGTTCGTGGCGGCGATCGCTAGCCCCGATGGGCGTACTTTGATTGCTGGCGACACTCAGGGGATCGTACAAGCCTGGGATACTGCCACAAATCAACTGATTTATCGGGTAGACACGCAGATCGGTGGTGGGTTCCAACTCTTGCTTTCGCCTAACCAGAAATCACTTCTGATTCAGAGTCCCCGCGAGTTAGCGGTATTAGACGTTGCAACAGGTCAGCAGCAGCAACTGCGACCCAGGGGAGCTGCGGCTTTAGAACAGCCCGAACTGGTGTCGGCTGTGTTTATGCCCAGCAGTCAACAGATTGTCACCGGGAATGAAACGGGAGGTCTTGCCCTGCGCCAGCTACCAACGCTGGATGTTGTTCAATCCATCAGTGCTGGTTCTGTCAGAATGGTGAGTTTTGTCCCACTGTCGGATGGCAAAGCCATCACCGTCTTGCTCGATAAACCAGGGAG
>CAZGDE010000060.1:0-13400 GCA_964524315.1 uncultured bacterium | reverse complement strand
TATTGCCCAGAGTCGGCAACTACCGCTTTTGAAACTGCATTCCTCTCAGTGGATACCCCGCTATCTCACTCCGGATGGTGAAGCGCTGTTCACCTATTCCAGGGACGGCTCAATGCAGTGGTGGAATCTGGCATCAGGATCGCTGATGCGATCGCGGCCAACTGGACTATCCCGCAATCCGTCTGCGTTAATCACCTCAGATCAGCACTTCCTCATGGAATGGAGAGATGACAGTTTTGTCCTGCGTGATCTGTCCACGGGGGCGATCGCGGGTAAATTTCCCCACAGCCTACAACAGCCGATTGCTGTCAGTCCCGATCGCTCATTCGTCGTGGGTGATACGGTTACGGGTACGATTGGCATCTATGCGCTTGCTAATGACAGGCCCATGCGATCGTTGCCACTAAACGTACAGATCCGCAAGTTTCTATTCAGTGCCGACAGCAAACTCCTATTTGGGGCTGGTGTTCGAGGGTTACAGGTTTGGGATTTAGCCAGGGGACAATCACTTCGCGTCCAATCACCCGAGTTGATCTTCAATGATCTGATGTTGAGTCGAGATGGGCAAACACTGCTCAGTGCGCATGCAGATGGCAAAATTCGAGTCTGGCGTGTGGCTACAGGACAACTACTACGAGTGCTGGTAGGTAATTTGGTTCCAGTCCAATGGTTAACTTTTACCAACGTGGACGATATTGTGCTCGCTGCCAGTTTAGATGGCACTATGCGCTTGTGGAATTGGCAAACGGGCGCGATCGTCCAAACCTCCTGTATCCTCCCAACACCAACACCATGAACAAAAACGTCAGAGGGATTTATGCCCAAGCTAATTGAACGAAGCCAGCTATTTGGAGCAGGCATCCTACTACCACTCGTGGTTCAGAGCCCTCCCGCATTCTTCTTGCCCGATAGGTTCATCTGGCCATTGTTTACAGCCATTAATCTCCTGAATGTAATGCTCATGCGTGCTAAAGTTGCCAAGATTGTCCAAGGAAATCCCCAACTAGAGCAAGATTCCAGGGTGTTGTTGAAATGGCTGCTTATCTTCGCAGTTTTACCATTTGCGCTGCTATATCTTTTTCAGCGACTGGGTAGGTTTAACCATGCGTTTTACGTGTTTTCAAATAACTATCACAATCCTTATATTGTTGCAGGATGGTCTGTATTCATTCTGGTCAATCTAGGTATTCTCTATGCGGTATTGTGGGGAGGGGGAGCCGAGATGCTGGTTAAGTTCCGTCAGGTATTTCGAGCCATGCCTGAAAATGAAACCCAGGTCAAAATCTCGACAGCGTTCAGTTGTTTAGTTGGTGCCATTGCTTTGTTTATGATGATCGCTACTAATACTTTTGGAAAGTAACTGCGATCGGATAAACCTCCTATATTTTATCAATGTCACCATAGTGATTATTGATTCAGTCCAGTGTTGCTGGCTATGGATATAAACCAGGTCTTGTGTGAATTGAAATCTCGTGCCAATTCATACGTCGATTCAGCACCACCCATAGATTCGATCAAATTGATGAAACAGGATTGACGAATGCAGCGCTGCTTGAAATCCGCCCTGAATGGGTTAATCGTTTGCCTCGGAATTACTATCGTGACCGGATTTGGTTTTGCTATTCCCCAGATAATGAAAGAGATTTTGCACCCAACTGCAAGCTTTGGTGGTCCTATCAATCGATATGTGGCGCAGCTTGTTGCAGCAGCGATCGGGATTGCTGCCACTGTGGAAACCTTACTTCTGGGAATACTATTGTTCCAACGTTGGATTTCCAGATCTCTGGGGGTGACAGCCATGCTCGCCTATGGCACGATCGCTCTATTATCCCTTCTCAGCATTCTCATCTTACTGCCCATCATCCACTGCAAATAACCGATTAAACCTCAGCGGTTAGAGTGCATGGGCACCGTTAGATCGCGACCTCATTTGCTTAAAATCCATAATCTACCAGATAAGCGATCGCCTTGATAGTCAGACTGTCTGGGGGCATATGAAGTCTTTGCCTGCACCACACTGGATAGGTTTTCTACTCGCTTCAGCAACTCAAACTCTTCCAGGTAGTGCAACGCCACTCTCATCCTAACTATGAAACCCTCTGTGCTTATGGTTCTATCGGTGCTCAATTCTGTCCGGAGTATTGCCTCGTCGAACAACTGACGTAAATTTAAGAAGCAAAATAGATTTAAGTGCAATAGTTCAGCGCTGATGTGTCCAGCAGGAATGAGCGAAGCGAAGGCTAGAATCGAGGCAATAGCCGATCGCGCCAATAATCAGAATGACTGCCATTAGCTCGGAATAGGCGAGGCGATCGCGGGTATCTAAAATGTAGTAGCCCAAGCCTGCACTCACACCCAACATTTCCGCTGGTACCAGCACCAGCCAAATAATTCCGATCGCCAGTCGAACTCCGGTTAACAGGTGGGGAATAATCGCTGGGATAATCACACGACTAATCGTTTCCCATTGGGTCGCACAAAGACTTTTAGACAACAACAACCAATGTCGCTCGACTGCTACTACGCCCGCCGAGGTGTTGAGGATGAGTGACCAGACAGCGGCGATTGTCAGCAGAAAGTAGACGGGCAAATCGCCAATGCCTAATACCATTACGGCAATTGGCATCCAGGATAGGGGTGAGATCATCCGAACGAACTGAAACAATGCAGACGTGGCTTGATCCAGTGAACGAGATAACCCCAAAAGAATGCCGAGGGGAACTCCGATCGCGATCGCGGCAAGCAATCCCACCAGCACCCGTCGCAGGCTGTCGATGATATGGGGCAGAATCGCACCTGTGCTAAAAAGTTGAATCAGGGAAACGACAGTGCGTTCGGGAGAAAAATCCACTCGAATCGGATCGGAATACCAGAGGGGAGTAGTGAAGAGCCACCAAATCAGCAGACCGAAGGCTAATCCCCACAAAGGAAGGGGGATTTTGATCGAACGAGTCGCAGAAGTTGGGAGTGATTGAGCCATGAGGAGCTTATTGGGTGTGATGAAAAACTTTGAGAGCTGAGCTGATGAGAATGATGCCTAACATCAGTTTTAGAAAGGAGGCGGAAACAATCCCGATCAGAAAGCCCCCGATCAGCGCACCAATCATAGAACCAATCCCCATTGGGATGACCGTTTCGACAAGGGGACGGCGATCGCGCAATGCTCCCTGAGTTACATATCGGATTAATCCTATTGCAACCGTTGGCAAACTAATGAGCAATGAAGCAGTTCCAGCAATTTTGATATTTACCCCAAAAGCAAAAATTAGGGTTGGAATAATTACCTCTCCTCCTGCCACACCTAGCAAACTACTCACCAGTCCAATGCCAAGTCCAAATAGCATCCCAGCAGGAATCTGCCACTCTAATCTAGGGGGCACAAAACCAGATGAGGACTGCGGTAAAAAGGCTTCTGCAATCAGAGCAACCCCAATTGCTAACAGTAGCACCAGAATCATTTGAGCGAGTTGGCGACCTGATAACCGTTTTGCCAGCGTTGCTCCATAAAACGCTGAAACGGTAGCTCCAGTAATCAGAGCAAAGATGATGGGTAAGATTGGTAAAACGGGAGTCAACGATAAAGCGATCGCTCGAATGGGGAGAGAAACCAGGATGGTAATCAAGCTAACCGCTAAATTAAGTTGTACTGCCTGATGCGGAGCATACTTCAGTACTGCCACCAACACGGGTAAGCGATATTCGGCTCCTCCTAACCCTATTAGTCCACCTAGCACTCCAATAGGTACAGAGTAAAGTAATGCCAACCTGGATCTTTGTTGAGTCAAGTGCTGCATAGCCTTACCTGATGAGAAGTGCTTTTTCTTATGCTACTTGTCCAACCTCAGTTGCATCAGGAATTTCAATCAATTTGCCCGTTTTGACATCATAAAGGTAGCCATAGATGGGAATTGTTTTGGGAACGAGGGGATGCGATCGCACCCGTTTCACATCGGCTGTAATGCTTTCTGCCTGGTCACGAATCGTCAGCCAGTCAATATAATCTCCCTCTGTCGCACCGGGCCCTTCACCGACATCCTGCCAGCCGTTTTCGTCCAACTTTGCTGTTTCCAGACTGTTGGCTAACAAACCCCGAATAATCTCATCGGTGAACGTTTCCATACCGCAATCAGTATGGTGAATGATAAACCATTCCTGAGTACCCAGGAGTTTGTAGGAAATGATCAGCGATCGAATGGCATCATCACTGGCACGTCCACCCGCATTGCGGATTACATGGGCATCGCCTTCAGCCAATCCCGCAAACTTTGCCGGATCAAGGCGAGCATCCATACAGGTCAAAATCGCAAAGCGACGGGCAGGTGGCAGGGGTAATTGTCCTTTATCGCCGAACTCATCCACATAAGTGCGATTGGCAGTGAGAACGTCTTCCAAAATTTGGCTCATGATTGTCTCCAAGTTGTTAAACAAAACTCTAGGGAATGAGAATTAAACAAGTTCAAGATTTGGTAGGGGCGTAGCATTTGGGCAAAATCCTCGGTAGCACACCTAGAACCGCTGCCAAATGCTACGCCCGTACAGGCATTGTGGAATCTAGCGGAAATTATTTAATTCATTGGCATTTGGGCAAGATCCTCGGAAGCACACCTAGAACCGCTACCAAATGCTACGCCCGTACAGGCATTGTGGAATCTAGCGGAAATTATTTAATTCATGGTCTTAAGTAACCAGGCGAATTTTCCTTCTCCAGTCCGGTGCAAAGCCCCCCAACAGAGTCTTCTAAACCACAAATGTTTCCTGGCGAGAGAAGTCTGACTTTAAGCCAAACACCTGAGGACCGCCCACCTGTTGCAATGCCGCTTTCACAAAGGAATCATCGACTAAATCGGTGGCAACTTCTTCGGGTTTGAGCGCATTCAAGAAACCCGTTTCACCCTCAACCTGTGTTTCTTTCAATAAACGGACCAATTCCTCGGTGTAAGACGGAAAGGGATAGGGTTGAAAATCAATTCGATTAATACCCCAATCGGGATGGGCGATCGCTCCCTGCTTGCCGTAAAACTCAGTGTCGTAATAGGTGAGTGCCCGTTGCAAGACGGGTAGGGGATGGGGCGTATACTTGCCCCCATCCTTGGAAAGAATTTGCGCCACATCGGGACGGTTGTCACGTGACCAAACCTGAGCTTTGACAATCGCATTCACCACTCGCTGGGTCCATTCCTGGCGCTGGGTAACATCCTCCTCATGCACAAACACGACACAGCAGGCATGGTCTTTCCACACATCGCCCGTAAACCGGAGAATGCGACCCGTTTTCTTCGATTCTGCGGCAGCATTGAAAGGTTCCGCGACGATGTAGCCGCCAATGTTTTTGTTGGCTAAAGCAGACACCATATCCGGCGGTGGCAAGACGACCAGATTCACTTCATTCGCAGCCACCACCGCATCCTTTGGTCTGCGAACGACCGTTAACCCTTCCTGCTTCAGCAAGTGTTGCAAAACAACGTTATGGATGGAATACCAGAAGGGCACCGCGATCGTTTTCCCACCCAGGTCTTTGGGCGTTTCTACTTCCGGCAACACCGTCAAGGCGGAACCATTCGTATGGTTCCAGGCAATCACTTTAGCAGGAAACTTACGACCGTAGCGAATCCAAACGGTGACGGGCATCAGCACATGGATGACATTCACCTGTCGCGCTAAAAATGCTTCGACAATTTGCGCCCAGGAACGGAACAAACGTGGTTGTTCGGTGGTTAATCCTTCTGCCTCATACAGTTTGCGGGCATGTGCTACCAACAGTGGAGCCGCATCGGTGATGGGCAAATACCCAATCTTGACTGGCTGATCGTTCGTTAGGGGTGGTTGATTAGTGGCAACAGGTGATGCACTGCTGGTATTGGTGGGGGCTGTGGTTTGTTGTTGCTGACACCCACCGATCGCAGCCGTTGCTGTGAAGGACGTGGCGAACAGGCTAGACAATTTGAGGAAGTCCCGCCGATTCATGCCGCAGCAGAGACAGTTGTAAGGGTGAATTTGGGGTTTAGTCATGGTGGGGAGTAGGGAATGGGGAATGAGTATTGCAAGGGAGCTGATGTGAGAGTCTGGAATAGTTATGAATTACTGCTAATCAGGGTTGAAAGCTCAGTGAGGATTTCAAGTCGTAATGAGGTCAAAAGCTGAGCATTGTGAAATCGAGGTTTAGGTTGATCAATGATCCATTCGCGATAGATTCTGCCGGGGTGACGAGTCATCAGCAACACGCGATCGCCCAGGATCAGGGCCTCATCAATATCATGGGTGACGAGTAGAACAGTGCTGTGATGGTGCTGGATGACTTCCAGGAGCAACTTTTGCATCTCTAAGCGGGTAATTGCATCCAGGGCGCTGAAAGGTTCATCCAACAGTAGGAGCTTGGGTTGGCGTGCCAGTGATCGCGCCAGTGCCACTCGCTGTGCCATACCACCGGATAACTGATGCGGGTAAGCCCGTTCAAATCCCTGTAACTGCACACTGGCAATGGCTACGCTGATCCGCGATCGCATCTCTGAACGGGATAGTTGGGGTATTTGCTTGAGTTGCAACCCAAAGGCAATGTTTTGCCAGACGGTGAGCCAGGGCAGCAATGTCGCCTGTTGAAAGACGAGTCCGACTTGGGGATGGGGCGCATTCATGCGATCGCCCTGCAAGAAGATTTCACCCCCATTGGCAGACTGCAATCCGGCGATCGTCAATAGTAGGGAAGATTTGCCACACCCACTGGCACCGAGTAAACACACAACTTCTCCCGCATGGATTTGCATGTCGATATCGGTAAACGCAGTAAAATTCCCCTGTCGGGTCAGGTAATCTTTCTGCAATTGCCGCACCGTCAAGATTGCCTCTCCAGATGCAGAGGTAGTGTCAGGAGTCGCGATCGCGGTGGGAAACTGTGTCATACGAGATTCCCTGCCTGAGCATGACGGTGCAACTCAGTTTCTAATTGCACCAGGCTGGGGGTAAGGACGGGCAAAAAAGAAACTTCTCGCAACCGCCGTGCAGTGCCACTGGGTTTGAGATAGGCAGCTCCTCCTTTGGCTTCCAACTCCAATTGCACCAAGTCTACAGCGAGTCGTGTTAAGGCAATTCTCAGTTCAAACAGTTGCCGTACTTGGGCCAGTGCAAAGTCATTGACATTGATTGAACAAAGATGACGCAGTTGAGACTCTAAGGTGAGCAATGTCATGGAGTTTTGTTGAAAACGCTCACTGAGAGCGGCACTGTTCTTGTCATTCAAGCTTTGGGTGATTTCGTGCCGCGATCGCCGCGCCACACCCCATGCCAAACCGCACTGCATCAGCAGGAATGCCGGACGAATTTTGGGTAGAAAGGTTGTGGCGCGATCGCTGATGATCCATTGAGCCGGCAGTTGCACCGAGTTGAAGTGTAACGTGCTGGTCCAGGACGCCTGCAATCCCAGGAGTTGTAGATCTTCGCCGCGCGTTAAACCACTGGCACCGGCTGGAACCGCAACCACCAGTGATTGTCCATCAGGCGTTTGGGCGGCGATCGCGACGACAAACTTCTCCGGGCGCAAATTCGATGCCCAGGGCAAAAAGCCATTCAACGTCACCGTCGTTGGATCTAAATTCGCCTGAAGCCGCAATTGCTCAATCCCTGCCAGGAACTTCATAGCATTCGATAGCCCCGTCGCGCCAGACAGTTCTGCCTTCAGCACCCGTGGCAATATTTCCGCCTGCAACCAGGTATTATCACTGGCAACCAGGTATTCAATGAAAGCTCGCTGACACCAAAACACAAATCCACTGGTGAGGCACTGTTCCGACACCGTCGCGATCGCCTGCACCACATCCAGCAACTCTCCATCTGTACCACCCAGTGATGCGGGCACACCCAACCCCAGATAGCCTGTTGTCGCCAGTTGTGCCAGCGACTCTCCCACATGACGACCGGCGATTCCGTCATTGAGCCATCCGGCGCGTTCCGCCAGTTCAACTTGCAGGCTTGCATCTTGACTAATCATGGCGGATTCCTTAATGCAAATTGCGAATGGGCGTCAGGTGATCAATGGGCGCACCAACCACTTCGCGAGCGTGTTTGACGGTAGACTCATCGGGACTATCGTAGAAGCAGAGGCACTTACTCAAGTCTTCACAGACATAGGTGCGCTCAAATTGCACATCAGGCACCTGGGCATACAGGGGTGATTTTTCGGCTTTGCGTTTCAGGTAAGCCTCCATCGTGAGTCCAGCCGGTAAATTCCATTCCACCAGATAATTTGCTTTACCTTTACGTGCTCTCACCGTGTCGAGGTCCTGTCCCACCAGACGCACCGCTTTCACCAGCGAGACGGCTAAGCCGCCAGCAACAAAACTCTGTTGAGCGATCGCTGCATCTGCCGCATCGATCACCACAAATAAATGCTGTAAGTCTTCTCCCACCTGCGCTTCGATGAGTTCGGCTTGAGCTTGGGTGGCGGCAGTCGCGATCGCGTCTAAAGCCTGTTGAATCTGCTCCGTTTGAAGATTCGCCAGTTCCCCTTCAATCAGGTACAGCGTCATTTTTGTTTCCTTAAAACAACCTACGGTTTATCAATCAAGATACCGTATTTAATTCGAATGATGATACAAGTAGGGAATGGAAAAATCAACTCAAGTTCTGTTCAGGAGGTTTAGATGGCAACCTCAGACTTGGGGATCGTGCTCGACCGCTTGAAACAAGTGGTTCAGAAGAGTTTGAGCCCAATTTAGTTATGGGCTGGCATGGAATTGAGTGTGATATGCTTACCGATAATAGTACGGTTTGCCGATTGACTTACTGTATTTTAGGTTGCTAATTCGTCAACATCCACCGAGCCTAACAGTGAAACTCTAACCAAATGAAACCTTCTATTCGGATTGGTGTTTTGACCAGTCGGAACCGTCAACACACCCTGAAATATTGGGAACCGACCGCTGCCTACCTGACGGAAGAGTTGCCAAACTACTGCTTTACTATTCTTCCCCTGGATTTTAGTCAGATTGGGGTAGCGGTAGCAGACAATGCGGTGGAGTTCCTGATTGCCAGTTCTGGCATTTATGTTGAATTTGAAACCTTATATGGAGTTAATCGCCTGGCTACCCTGAAAAAACGGCGCTTCGGGCGGCCCTACACCCTGTTTGGGGGAGTGATCTTTAGTCAGGATCGCTGTCTCTCCAGCCTGAGCGATTTAAAGGGAAAACGGGTGATTGCGGTAGCTGAAAATTCCCTGGGCGGGTGGCGTATGGCCTGGCGCGAGTTTGTGGAAGCCAACATCAACCCCTACCGGGATTTTCAAGCGTTGAAGTTTGGACAGAGCCAGGATGCTGTGGTCTATGCCATACAACGGGGAGAGGCAGATGCGGGGATTGTTGCCACCAATGTACTGGAACAGATGGAGCTGGAAACCAAGGTCGATCTCAAGACATTAACGATCATCAACCAGCAGACCCAATACCAGGAATCCTTCCCCTTCGTTTTGAGTACGCGTCTCTATCCTGAATGGCCCTTTGCCGCGACCCAGCATACCCCCAGTGAGCTGTCGGAGCAAGTAGCGATCGCCCTGCTCAAATTACCCGCCGACCATCCCGCAGCGATCGCGGCGAACTCAATGGGTTGGACAATTCCCCTTAACTATCAGCCTGTGCATGAGTGTTTTCAGGTCTTACGGGTTCAGCCCTACAAAGATTTTGGCAAGATCACGTCCAGTTTTGAACTGGCAGTCCGAGGCTCCAATGATGGTCTGTGGGACTGGAATTTAGAGACCAATGAAGTGTTCTTCTCCGCCCGCTGGAAAGGGATGCTGGGATACGCAGAAACCGAACTGGCGGATGAATTTGCAACCTGGCAGGAGCAGTTGCACCCTGAAGATCGCGATCGGGTGCTGACAACATTTCAGCAATTATTTATCAGCAATCAGTCGAGTTGTGAGTTGGAATATCGCCTCCGTCATCGCCAGGGACACTACTGCTGGGTGCTTTGCCGTGCCATCCTGTTGCGAGATGTCTGGAACAAACCCTACCGGATGGCTGGCTCTCATACCGATATTACGAAGCGGAAGCAGGCTGAGGAGGAACTACGCCAATCTGAACAGCAATTAAAACAACAGACCAATTACCTGCAACAGGCGTTGAAGGAATTGCAGCAAACTCAGTTGCAATTGATTCACAGTGAGAAGATGTCTGGATTGGGTCAACTGGTTGCCGGAATTGCCCATGAAATTAACAATCCAGTTAATTTTATCTATGGCAATCTCACCTATTTAGAGGATTATTGTGAAAGCTTAATTCAGTTGATTGGAGCTTTCCAGAAAGTATATCCAGATTCCACACCGGAAATCCAGTCCGAGATCGATCGCATTGAGCTAGAGTTCATCCTGGTAGATGCGCCAAAACTACTGCGATCAATGCGGGTTGGCACCGATCGTATTCGAGATATTGTGCGTTCACTGCGCAATTTTTCCCGCTTAGATGAAGCGGAGCGGAAAGTAGTAGACATTCACGAAGGGATTGAAAATACTCTGCTGATTTTGCAGCATCGTTTCAAACAGTGCGCTGAGCCAACTGCTATTCAGATTGTTAAACACTATGACCAGATGCCCCCAATTGAGTGCTACCCTGGACAACTCAACCAGGTCTTTATGAACATTCTGAGTAATGCCATTGATGCTTTAGAAGCAGATAGGTTACAGACATCGACCCCGCAAGCACCAACCATTACGATTCAGACAACGGCGATCGCCGACAACTGGGTCTTGATTGAAATTGCGGATAATGGACCTGGGATGGAAGCCGGGATTGTGCAACGAATCTTTGATCCGTTTTTTACCACGAAACCTGTCGGACAGGGAACGGGCCTGGGTCTATCGATCAGTTACAGAATTGTTGTGGAGCAACACCGGGGTAAATTGGAGTGCTATTCGTTACCCGGAGAGGGAACTACTTTTCAGATCCGAATTCCCAGCCGCTATGTAGAGTAGTCTTTGCTATACCAATTCTCTTTAGCGTTGCTGATTCCAGGGATGAATTAAACGTTGGCTGAATTGAAACGAAGTTCCAATTCACCCTGCTATTCAGCACCACCTTCTCTTTAAGTCAGATTTGCCTTGTGATGAGACAAGTAGAGACTGGAACAATCAACTCAGGTTAACCATTTCTGGCGACGAGCATCCAGGTCAGCGATCAATCGCGCTGCTAACTTGTCAGGATCGGGCTCAACCACCATCGTTGAACCGAGCAGGGTTTGAGTGTGGGTTGTCAGAAATTCGGTCACCTTTTCTGCACCGAGGGTAGCTGTGTAGACACAGTGATAGGAATTAAGCCCAAGTAAGCGAAAACTGAGTGCCGCCCCAATACCTTTTTCGTTTGACCATTCAGGACTACAAAAGGCAAAGGGCATTTGGGTGAGAGGGGTTTGGGCCTGATCGGCTAATGCCCGAAATAGGGCAGAAGCCCGCGCATTGTCCAGGCACTCGCCCATGTGCAAAACGGGTGGAATTGCCGCAGCAGTAAGCACCTGACGCAAACGTAATCCAGTTTTTTCCCATGCCTGCTCATTACAATAGCCCAGTTTCATCAATGGAAAGGACGCGCATCCATTGGTCAAAACCAGATAATCTGCTGCCAGGAGGGCATCGGCAATCTTTAATGTAGCGGTTTCGTACAGCACCTTAGGATTATTGCACCCAACCAGATTCACGATGCCGCGAATACTGCCAGATTTTAAGTGTTCTAGCAGTTTCGCGATGCCGCCAAATGCCGCGATCGCGCTTTCTGCCGAAAATCCAACCTCTGCCTCCAGACAAAAGTTGGGCACAACAACGGCTCGATGTCGCCGCTGGCCAAAACTGTCAATGCCCAATCGCACAATCTGACGTGCCAGAACGTGCAATTCTGCCAGGTTGCTGTGGGCATGATCAAACCCAATATGAATGGCTCCCGGTAAATGCGCTGAGTCGCTGGTGGTAATCAGTTTCGTATGAAAACAGTTGGCAACCTGAGTAATGGAGGGGAACACATCCTGCACATCAGCCACCCAGGCATCCAGCGCTCCCGTTGCCATGACTAACTCCGCCCCCATCGCATTACTCAACGGGGGAATTCCGCCCTGTCGGTATAAAACACTTAAGCCGGAGCAACAAATGCCATAAAAGCGAATTCCAGAGGCACCATGTTCCCTGGCAAGCTGTTGTAATTCTGGGTCTTTCCCCGCTTCCACGACTGCGGATGGCATAACTGGCGAATGACCATGAATGGCAATATTGACGCTGGTTGGATCCAGTGCTCCAAAGTTTGTGACAATCCGCGATCGCTTGGGTGGACCATACAAACAGTCTTGTGCGATCGCACCGCCCACTACACTATTCCAGGCAAATGCCAAACCGCACCGCAAAAACTGCTGCATTACACTCTCCCAATTACCATCGGTGCCAACCCCAGTGCGATTGAGAGCTTCAAACACTTCGTGATAAGACCCAATGGGTAAAATATCCAGTTGCCGCCAGGTGTCGATGCGCTCAGGGGGTGCCAGGGCTGTCAAGGTTCGATGGGTGTCGGGAACTGTGCGAGCCATATCTTCTAACAGAATGTTGGCAATCCCTGCCGCTAATTTTTTGATCGATTTACCCTGCCGATAGATCCCAAAGGCTTTAGACACCGCCCGCACTTTATCAACCCCCAGGATTGGCAAGTTGACTCGTCCTTCTGCTGCCGCTTTCAACGTCAAAATCACTTCCCGACTGCGGGCACCGTGTCCGGCAACGCCAGCGGCGAGCGATCGCAGTAGATTGCGGGCAGCGATCAGGTCTGCATCGGCTCCACACACCCCGGCGGGACTTTTGGGCGTAATGTGGCAAGGTCCCATGTTACAAATCTGGCAACACGTTCCAGCCAAGCCAAAATTGCAGTGAGGTTTCTGGCGATCAAATCGATCAAAAGCCGTTTCGATCTGCTGCTTCTCCATATACTGCAACATCTCGCGAACCGCCGGATCAGGGGTATTTTCTAACACATCGGCTTTTGCTGGAAATGCCTTCTTGTAGTCATTCAAAATTTGCAAACTCATAGCCATATCGACTCAGAATGATGAATTGCAGGATATTCCCAGAACGAATTAGAGGCAGGATAGTGATCACTAGCAGGTAAATCAACGGTTTGTCGATCGACTTTTCGTTCTAGGCGGATAATAAAGGCAGATTTTCTTGGCTACAAGAAAGAAATTATGAATTTGTCAAGGATTCCTATGGGGTTAAAGTAAGCCTCCCCGCCACCAAGGAGGCTTACTTTAACCCCTATCTCATACCAAATTAGATTACGAACAGGTCAGATCTGGTAGGGGCGGGTTTTGCAGATGAGGTATCTGTTTGACCGATAGTTTCTGGCAAAACCCGCCCCTACGACCCACTGTATCTGCACACAGTACTCTTG
>CAZGDE010000059.1:0-23208 GCA_964524315.1 uncultured bacterium | reverse complement strand
TTGCGACGATGGTTGCCAATCCGAATATTTAACTCATCCCCGGTTTTGCTGAGTTCGATCTGGTTTTTGGCAATGCCTGGCAGATACAGTTCCAGGCTGTACTGGTGTTTTTCCTGGACAACCCGCAGTGTCGTTTCTTTGTAATAGACCTGGGAAGGATCTTCACCCTCGGCATAAAGGGTGTCTTTCAGGCGATCGAGCGCATCCAGCCCGCACATTTCTTCCGAGTAAAGGGGCACTTCCTTAATCGGCAAGGGCGAGAAGTTATCGTAAATTTCCTGCTTATGCTGCTTTTGTAGCTCCTTCCAGCGTTGGAAAAAGGGATCGGTGACCGTCTCAGGAATGATCCGGTTTGCCACGACCAGATCGGTTCCCACGTTATAGAGACTGAGGTAAGCATGGGCGCGGAGAGATTCTTTGATGACCATCTTCTCTGGATTCATCACCAACCGAACCGAGGTCTGGGTAGGGTCAGTCAAGACCTTTTCCAGCGCTTCGATCTGCTCATAGAACTCGTAGGGAGCATCCATCACCTCTTTGTCGGGCAGGGAGAAACCGGCGATCGGCTTGAAAATGGGTTCTACCAGCGGTCTAAGGGCAACCGAAATCCCCTGGAATGGTTTGTAGAAACGGCGCATATACCAACCGCCGACTTCGGGAATGCTAAGCAAACGCAGAGCAGTTCCCGTTGGGGCAGAGTCGATGATCAACACATCGTACTCACCTTCGTCATAGTGGCGTTTCATCCGCACCAGACCAAAGATTTCATCCATACCAGGAAGGATGGCTAACTCTTCTGCCTGCACCCCTTCTAATCCGCGTGCCTGTAAAACCTGGGTAATGTAACGTTTGACAGCACCCCAGTTGCCTTCCAGTTCCATCAGAGCATCCAGTTCTGCACCCCACAGGTTGGGACGGACCGGGCGAGGATCGTGCCCCAGTTCCATGTCAAAGCTGTCTGCCAGAGAATGAGCCGGGTCAGTACTCAGGACAAGGGTTTTGTAGCCCAGTTCGGCACAGCGCAATCCGGTGGCAGCGGCAACAGAGGTTTTGCCAACGCCTCCTTTCCCCGTCATGAGTATTACGCGCATGAATCGTTCGATCCCTTTCTGAGAATTGATTTACATTCTTTTACTTTAGTGCAGGATCGATAAAAGTTCACGACTACTGGCATTTCAGCCAGTGATTCATTTCCTGGGCAATCCAGGCGCATTCCTCCCGGGTGAGCCCCTGACAAAAGGAAATATCACCATATGAAGTTTGGACAGTGACAACTCGCCGAGCCACTGTAGACTTACCATTTTGAAATTGCAGGTCGTGGTGAATGACAGCATCAATATCATCTGTCGCACAACCACCAATCCGTTCGACCCACGGAAGTAATGGCACAGGTACTTCCCGTCGCACCAGAAACTCTGCCTGATTCAGGATCGCAGTGGTAGAGGCTCCACTATAAATGCTACTAACTGCAATAATGATCCCAAAAATAAAAGCTGGAATGAATGGAAACATAAACCAGGCAGAAGCAAAAACCCCCAGGACAATAAGACCAAGACCCGCCATACCACCTAACTGGGCAGCAACGGGCTGTCCGGGAAGACGGATCACCAGTTCTTGCGGAGAGCTATACACCTTAACTCGGCTATATATGGGACGTTCCAGCACGATCGCCCCACCTTTGCGATCGCGCCCCCGTGTTGATGGTTGGGGCACTGGCATACTTTTCGCTTCCAGAGCCATTAATGCACCCCGCGCCGTACTAAGGCGGTTTGCTACATCGGGTTCTGTCAGGGTTTCAATCCACTGCACCAATTTGGGATTGACACTGACTAAGTGCGAAAACTGAATGTGCAGGTTGCGTTGAGGTAGATCGGCAGGAGCGGCTCCGGTCAAGAGATGGATGAGTGTGGCACCTAAAGAATAGAGGTCAGACGCAGGAACCGTACGTCCACCAAACTGTTCCATCGGAGCGTAGCCATAGGTACCCACTACGGTAAAGGTTGCACCTTCGACGGCAGCCCGATCTTGGACAGCACCAAAGTCAATCAGATAGATCTGGCGATCGCGCCCCAAGATCAAGTTACTGGGTTTCAGATCACGGTGAAAGACTGGCGGACTCAGTTCATGCAGATAGATCAGAATTTTCAGAATTTCACGGGCAATATCCTTCACCTCAGTTTCTGAAAAGCGTTTGCCCTGCGCCAATACATCCTTTAATGACATGCCGGGAATGTATTCCTGTACTAACCCAAACCAGAGAACCCGATCCTCAATGGAAAAATAATCAACGTAGCGAGGAATTTTCGGATGGTGCAGTTGCCGCAGGATATTTGCTTCCCGTTCAAACAGTTTGAGGGTTTCCCAATTGACCTGATCGGCAAACGCCAGCAACTTCACGATGACCTGCCGGGCAGGATTCGCTGACACATCTTCCGCGAGCCAGGTTTGCCTGCCTGCCATTTGCCCCAGCTTGGAGCAAAGACGGTAGCGATCAACCAATATTACATTTTCTTGAAGCATTAGAACTTCTCCAGCCCTGATGTGGCGAGAGAACGTGTAGAGATGATTAGGGTAACTTCAACAGCTCCGTTTTAATTCCGCAGGAATGACAGCCATTCTTGCTTGAAGAAAGCATACCGATTGAAACGGACTGCGCAACACATTACCTCTTCGTAGGGGCGTATCGCGTTCGCGTAGCGTTTCCGGAGGAAACTGCCCCCCTATCCTGTGCGGTGCCCCCTTGGAGAACCGCTGGAGAAATTGCGGCTGAAATGCGGCCTTGATACGTCATGACGACTGAAAATGTTGTTTCAAGACGTCCAGACGGGAGCAATGCCAGTAATCGATGTGGGAAGCAATTAAGCCCTGATCGTTCAAAGTCAGTTCACTCCAGCCACTAATTACGATACGGGGTTGCCAGGGCAGAGGTGTGTGCCAACTCAGTGTCCAGTCAGTCCGAATTTGGTTACCGTGTTGCTGAATGTTGTGGACATCCATCTTGCAATTGCGAAACCAGGTCTGGATAAAACCAATCATGTTCTGATAGCGGGTGATACCCCGAAATTCCGTCATCGGATCTTTAAAGTACACATCGCTGGCATAGATGCTGTAGGTCTGATTGTTAGGAAACTGGCTGTAATCAGCTTCGAGAATAGGCAGCAAATCCTGGGACATAGTGACATGCTCTCTACGAGACAATAAAAAATCCCCCAACACCAGGTTAGGGGAATTTAGGGGGTTGTCAGGAAAACCAGGTTAACCAGGTTATCGTTTTAGACCAGCCATTCCTGAACGGCTTCTTCCTTCGTATTCGTCCGACGTTCGGGCGTTTCGCGGGTGAACTTCATATGGATCGCCCGGTTTTGCTCGCCATCGGCTGCTACCGCCAGAATGGGGAAGTCGATCAGCCCATCCTGGAAGGACATCTGGAAGCGGAAGGTACCATCCGAATTGAGTTGGATGGGACGGCCACCAATCGTCACCGTTGCATCCGGTTCGGTTGCGCCATAGACAATCAGTTCCGCATCCGCAATGAGCCAGAATTGACGGGGACGAATCGGTGGTGCGGAAGCAGAGAAACCTAAGCCCGCACCGGACATGGTTAAACCAGATACGGTCGGCACACCCGGCACACCCGGCACACCCGGAGCGGCCCACATGCCCACGCCGGATGGGAAGACGTAGGAACTGATGGCTTGCTCGGCAATCATTTGCATGGAGCCATACACGGAACCGGCCACATGCTGCATAGAACCGTAGAGCGAACCGGCAATCCGCTGGGCTTCTGCGGTTTGGGCCATACCAAAGATCTGGTCGTAGATGGGATTGTTGACCACACCCAAACGACGGCTGGGGGGTACGAGGGTGGCAAAGGTCTTACCCCGCAGGTCTTCATCCCAGGAAATACTTAAGAATTGATCTTCGATCCAATCCGAGGGGTACACAGGCGGAATCCGCACAGGAATCGATCTCGCCAGGAATAACCAGCGACCATCGAAGGTACGGTAGCCAATATCAATCACATAGTCGCGATCGCTCACAGGAATCGGTAAATACCATTCCCGTGCCAGTTCGTCACAGGGATACTCCTGCAAACTGTGGGGACTCTGGTGGTTGATATTAATGTCAGTGACATCATACAAACGCAGCGCGAGTTGCTGCCCACCCTGACGGCGCAAATCTTCTTTATGCTCGTTGGGGACATCCCAGTAGGCGTATGCCCACTGTGGATCACGAGGCATTAACACAATCCGGCTTTCACCATAACCCGCAGGCAAATCGGGTAGACCCTCATCAACAGCGGCGAGTGAACCTCCGGTACGGTCATCCTGTCCTACATCGAACTTTGCTGCTTCCACTTCTTCTTGCGCCTCTAACTTACGGGTTGGGGTGGGAGCACCCTGGCTACGCTGAATCTCCTGAATGGAAGCCAGGAGCTGCTCTTTACGCATCCGACTATAGCGGGATACGCCGTACTCGCTAGCAACTCGGCGGAGTTGCCGCAAGGTCATTTCTTCCAGGGGGGGACGCTCCTTAGACATGGGAATTTACTCTCCGAACTGTGTCTATAACTAGACGGTTCAATGAACGACAACTCAACTGGTCACTTTCAATATGATTTTGGGATCAGCGAAGGATCTCCGAGATCAGGGGATCAGCTTTGTTACGTTTATGTTGCCGGAAGTGATCGAGATCGGTCAAGCCCAGAAACCAAGAATTTTAGGCATATGTACGCATTTTCAAGCTACGCGGGGATCGAAATGTTATGAAGTCCTGACATTGGGATCTCCCACCACTTTCACCGTATGTCATAGTTTCATGACATACGGTGAAAGTGGGGAGCAAACCTGGCTGTCCGGTATACTCGGTTTACGGATGATGGGAGCAAGACCCATCTCTCCGGATAGTCCTACCCTTTACTGCTTGCCCCAATGGATATAGAGCAATTGGTTTCTGATGCTGAAATTGATTCTGCTGAAAGTAGTACCGCGACAACAGGCGAGGCAAACTCGAAACAAAGTCGTTTGTTAAGTCGGGTGTTATCCCCCGCCATTCGTTTGTGGTTGCGATCGCAACTGGAGCATGTAGAAGATCTGCACTTCACCATTACGGCGGGCGATCGCCAATTACTGGCGGGATGCATTAGCCAGGTAGCGGTATCTGCCCGAAAAGCCGTCTACCAGGGGTTACATCTGAGCCAAGCCAGTATTGTGGGTCACCAAATTCGCACCAATTTGGGGCAGGTTGTCCGGGGTAAACCCTTACGCTTACTGAAGTCATTTCCCATTCAAGGTGAAGTTTGCCTGCAGGAAGACGACCTGAATGCATCGTTGCAGGCTCCCTTGTTAGGGAATGCCGTGATTGAGTTTTTGTTGAGCCTGATTCAGTCAGGTGGGTCGAGCGATCACCCATGGTCAGCCATGACCGTCTCCCTGAAAGATCCCCAGGTACACCTGAGTTCTGCCAGTTTACGCTTTACCGCGTTGCTGGTGCCTGCCAGTGGTTCACCCACTCCTGTCACACTCCAAACCCGTCTCAGTGTAGAGAATGGCACCTGTTTGCAACTGCAAGACCTGCGCTGGGGAATGTCAACAACTGCTGACATTGCTTTAGACGACGTCAGCTTTAACTTAGGGAGCCATGTTCACCTGAACGAACTGACGCTGGAGTCGGGGCAGATTCGGTGCCGGGGGCAAATTATGGTGACACCATAATCTCCTGAAACTTTTGCAGGTGTACATTTGCCAAAACACTGGGTTTCACCAGGACTGTGTCCCCAACGCTACGTTCCTACAAGGCGGGTAATCAATGGCAAGACCAGGGTGACGAAGTAGTACACCAGAGGCGCAGTAAAAACGTAACTATCGGCGCGATCGAGAATGCCGCCATGTCCAGGGATCAACTGGCCGGAATCCTTAACACCCGCATCTCGTTTCATCATGGATTCGGTCAGGTCACCCAGGAGGCTAGCGATGCCAATCAAGAGGCCCAGAGCTGCACCAGTCACAGGAGCGCCCGCCCAATTGAGATTCCAAGAACCAGCGATCGCCACGACCATACTGGCTGTCACCCCAAATACAGCACCTTCCACCGTTTTTTTGGGACTGATGTTAGATAACCGGGTACGCCCAAAGAATTTACCAAATACGTATGCACCGATATCAGCGGCCCAGATACAACTGAATGCCAAGAATGTGTAGATTAGTCCTGGTGGTAAGTTGTTTAGCCCTACCCAATTGTGCGGCAAGTAACCATCGAAGGGAATGTTACTCACGTCCATTTGGCCCAGCGATCGCAACCGCACCCAATAGCTGGGGAGGTAGCCTCCATAGAACAAGCCCATAATCGAGGCAGAAATATCCGCGATTGTGGCAAACTTGGGCTGAAACAGCAGATAAAAACAGATGAATGTCCCAGCCACGGGAAAAATTGCATCTGCTACTGAGGGGTTGAGATTAGACACCACCAACAATGCCTGACTAACAACCAGCGTCGTTTTTGCCGCAGGCGCAATCCCCTTAGCACGGGCCAGCTGAAAGTACTCTAACTGCCCCAGATAGATAATGATGCCAAAACCAACGGTGAAGTACCACCCCCCCAACAGCATCATGGTCAGGGCAAGGGCGATCGCCACTACTCCACTAATGACACGGGCCCACGGCATAGAATTTATTTCTCGTGAAAAATCTCTGACTCATTCCCCCACCACTTACCCAATGTCGCTGATGTCTGAACTGGATGACCTACCGCTACCAAGGTTACATGAGGACATCAGATTAGCGACAGATTAAGAAGGTTAAGAATACTCTGAAACACTTTAACCGAATCTTGAATCCGCTAAAAGTACTTCTTTACTTGACAAATTCGTCAATTATCTAAACGTCGATTATTTCAATAAACGCTTCTCATACCAATTCAACTTGTGATCGCCTCAGATAGCTATCCCCCTGCCTCCAGCATCCCCCTCGATCAGGCAACTGTGTACACACAAACCATCCCCAATCTGGTGGTAGGGGTGTTCGGCCGAACACCTGATGCAGCCGGATAGCGGTGTACCATTCCGTTCTAGATCAGGGCAAACAGTTGTTTGCCCCTACAGATGGTTAATTTCTAACTTGTGTGGACGCGGCAGCCTTAATCAGGGGGCCTGAGGGGAAGCGAGGGCAAAATATCTGTCACCTTTTCAATTCAATTGGTCAATCTACTTTTTCACCACTCAGGACAAAGATAGGATCGATCGCAGCAAACGTTTGGCTCGTTCCCCGTTTTTCTAATCGGTTCACCGCCGACTGCACCACTTCAATATTACGCACCTGCAGTTCTGCGAAACTTTCCGATACCTGGTAGAGACTTTCCAGGCTGGCTGCCGTTGCCACAATACGTCCTCCCAGCGGTAGCCGTGTCCAGACTGCCTGCAAAATCGTTTTCACCGAACGGCCACCCTCAATACAAACCCGATAGGGATCGGGCGATAGATTGGCCAGACATTCCGGGGCACTCCCTTCGATCACTTCGACATTGCTCACACCGAAGCGATCGCAATTACGCCGGATTAAACTGGCAACATCTTCATCCCGCTCGATCGCAAAAATTCGCCCCTTCGGGCAGAGTAAACCCGCTTCTACCGGAATCGTACCCGTGCCCGCGCCAATATCCCATAACACAGTGTCAGCCGTTAGCCGCAGGGCAGAGATCAGAAGCAGGCGTACCTCACGCGGACTCATAGGAATTCCTGGTAACCGTTCAAACAAATCATCCGAAATACCAGGGGTAACGTAAGACCAGAGGGGAGAAGACATGGGGCAAGCGGTAAAAATTAACGCTAACGACTGACCTCAATCTAAAGCCAAACGCCAAAGACATGTTACTAGTTAGGCAACTGGATTGAACAATATGGCTGCACAAGTATCCGGTTAAGCCGAATTCCGAGCGAATCCTTGTATTAGGATTGTGAATTAAATCAGGTCAAAGAATAATGGTGTGGGGCTGCATGGATCATCATGCTCTAACCGTTTTGCCAAATGTGAATTTTAGTCATCCAATGTCTTTAGAGTCACATCGGATTTATTTATTAAGAATTGAAGACCCCCGTGGCTGCCGGGAATTTATGCTCGATGGGCCAATTTATTCACTTGGCAGAAGTTCTGATTGTGACATTCGTTTGTTGTCCCATTATGTGTCACGCTGGCACGCAACACTCGTACAGTTGTTTAACGATGACGGCACGTTTCATTACCGAATTGTGGATGGCAACTTGCGGGGTAAACCCAGCACCAATGGGCTAATGATCAATGGCCGCAAATATCAGTCCCATGATTTGCAAAACGAGGATGAAATCATCTTTTGCCAGGACGTGCGGGCAATTTACTATGCCCGCAGTCCCAACGACCAGTTAGCCGTCCCAGCACAGACACCCCTGGCTTCCCCGATCGATCCAGATTTAGCTAAAGATATGGAAACCAGCGCTGAGCAACCCTTTGAACACATACGGCAGCAACCATTACTAGAGTTTGAAGCCTTAGAGTTTGACGACCTGGAGCGTTTCTAAGCCCGGATCGGCACAACCGCTAACCGTACCACCTGCAGCCAGAATTTGCTGGAGCATGGCGATCGCTCCCGCTGTGATAACCTCTCCAGGCAATAGCACAGGAATTCCGGGTGGATAGGGACACACCATTTCCGCACTGACGCGGGCGATCGCGTTCGTTAAGGAAATCGTTTCCCGTGGCGCAAAGAAAGCCGCACGGGGGTCAGACAATGGGGTAGCAGCCAACGCCGGCAAGGCAACAGGCACGGTTGATGGTTGTCGATCCGTTACATCCCCCTGCACCTGCGCTAACGATTGGAAAGCAGCCACCATTCGCTCCATATCCGCCACCGTATTACCTGGTGTCACGATAAAGGTTAGATTGTGGAGGGAAGGTAATTCGGCAACGACGTCAAATTGTTCACGCAAATAGTCATCCGCCCTGAAGCCATCGATCCCTAACGCCGAGACAGTCACCGTGAGCCGGGTTCGATCCAACGCGACGAACCCCGGTGTTCCACAGAGAACAGAGCCAAGGGTTGATAATCCCGGAATCGCGTGAATTCTTTGCTGGGCCCAGTCGGCCAGTTGCAGGGCCTGTTCCCACTGGTGCCGACCAACCGTCGCCACCTGCTGACGGGCCGCATCCAGCGAGGCCAGTAACAAATAGCTGGGACTGGTAGACTGTACCAACGCCAGCGATCGCGCCAACCGCTGTCGATCAATGCGATCACCCTTGACGTGGAGCATGGCAGCTTGTGTCAGGGCGGACAGGGTTTTATGGGTAGACTGCACCGCCACGTCTGCCCCCGCCGTCAAAGCAGGCGGAGGCAAGTCGGGATGACAGGCAAAATGGGCCCCGTGCGCCTCGTCCACTAAGAGGGGTTTGTGGTGTTGATGACAGAGGTGGGCGATCGCGGCCACATCGCCACAGACCCCGTAATAAGTTGGATACACCAGCATCACAGCCCTGGCATCGGGATGGGTGGCTAATGCTGTGGCCACAGATTCCACTGTGACACTGTGGGCAATATCCAGTTGGGCATCGTACTCAGGCTGGATAAACACAGGAATCGCCCCAGCCAGGATTAAGCCGGAGATCGCCGAATAGTGAACATTCCGGGGCAAAATAATCTTTTCACCAGGGTTGCAGGTTGCCAGAATTGAGGCAATGACACCAGCCGTCGAGCCATTCGCCAGAAACCAGGTTTGCTCGGCACCAAAGGTAGCAGCAGCAAGATCCTGGGCCACTTTAATCACTCCCTGCGGAGCAAACAGATTATCTAACTCTGGTAATTCGGGTAAATCAGCCGGAAATAGGGTTGACCCCAAACAGTCTCGTAATGCCGCCGAGATACCCTGTCCCCGTTTGTGGCCTGGAGTGTGAAATGCCGACTGTGGCTGCTGGCTGCACTGGCGTAAACGCTCTAACAATGGCATTTCTAATTGGGAAGGGTCGTCGAACACGGTTGTTTATGTAAGCCAATTACCGCCTAACAGCCTATCACTTTGGTGGTAAAAGACACGGGTAGCACGGGGCAGAGGTTAAAGGAACCACCGAGGACATAACCGTTTAGGCAGATGGCAGAGCCAGCCAGAGTGCTTAGTGTAGAAAAGTCACGTCTCGCGATTCGCACCATGACCTATACTCCCGAAGTACCCGCACCACCTGTTCCCACACCGGATCCTGGGCCTACCCCCGAACCGATGCCTGTTCCCACACCAGAGCCAGTTCCCACGCCCATTCCTCAACCAGTTCCGGCCCCAGTTCCCCAGACCGTACCCGGCCCCATTCCCCAAACCGTACCATAGGGGTGGTAACCCGATTTCCCGCAAACCCCCCATGTCTGGCCAGCAGGATATAATATAGATAAGACACATGGGGCTGTAACGGTTTCGACGTTTTGGCGAACACTACCCTGTGATACAGGTCGAGAGTGAGTACCTCTCGTAAATCCAGGCTCAAAAAAATAGATGCAAACAACATCGTTCCTTTTGCTCGTAAGCAAGTTGCTACCGCAGTTGCCTAAACACCACTAATTGGTTCGAGCGTCCGTCATCTGACTCCGTTAAAGGTGATGGACAAACCTCAACGGATGCTCTAGATTACCGCCTCTGGTCGGTGTCTGGCTAAGACTTACCAGAGCATCCCACCGTCCGGGATAAGGGACGGTTCCCGCTGTGAGGGTCAGATCAGCTAAACCTGTGAATGAGCGGTGTACCAATACCCAGGGCGGACACGGGTTCGACTCCCGTCAGCTCCACTTTTACTTCATACAGTGAAACATATACAACATGGGGCAGTGGTCTTCTTTCGATCACTGCCCCATGTTGTAGCAAATAAACGCTGCAGGCTTTGAATGATCAATAATTTTCAGTACTACGCAAAAGCCTAACTAACTCCTAATTTGTACCGGCATGACCAGGTAGGTCATCTTCACGCCACCTAACGGAGTCACGATCGCCGGACTGGTTGCCGTATTCAACTGCATCTGCACGTCCGCAGTACTAACGACTTTCAGACCTTCCATCAGGTATTTCACATTGAAGGCAATGTCCAGATCTTCCCCGGTGATCTGAGCCGGGATAGTTTCCTTACCGCTACCAACATCGGGGGCGTCTACAGAAAGAGATAGCTGCTGATTCACACTATCCAGACTCAGTTTGACAATATTGTTTTTCTGGTCTGCCAGAACCGCAATCCGTTCCAGTGCCGCCAAAATTTGACGGCGATCGCAGGTTAGCTGGCGGCCAAACTGGCGAGGTACCAACTGGCGATAATTGGGATACTGGCCCTCCAACAACCGACTGGTCAACCGTTGCTCTGTCCACTCAAACACGACCTGACTCTGGTCAAAGTGGACTGCAACCGTATCACCTGTTTGCCGATCCAGCATTTTGGTCAATTCCTGGAGTGCCTTCGCCGGAATGGTGACATCCAGATCCGGGTTTGTATCGGCAACTTTCTCAGTTGCAGCAGCTTTTGCTTTACCCTTCGTCGATTTCGCGGGAGCTTGCGGTTCTGCCGTGTCGATCGTTTGCACCACTGACAGGCGATGTCCATCCGTTGCCGCAAACTCTAACCCATCGGCCTGGATGGTCAAATGCACACCGGTAAGAACTTGCTTGGTTTCGTCACCGCTAGCAGCAAATAGTGTCCCCCGCAATCCTTCGATTAAACTTTCCACAGGTAGCTGCACGGCTTCGCTGTTTTCCACAACGGGTAGTTCGGGGAAATCTTCTGCACCCATCCCACGTACCTGGTAACGACCAGAAGCACAGATCAGCGTCACCAAATGGTTAGATTCCCCCTCACCCACATCAGCATCATTGTCTAAGGTAATGTCACCATCGGGTAGGCGCGACACAATATCAGTTAGGAGCTTAGCCGGTAAAGTCAGCTTGCCGGGGATTTCCACATCAGCAGGAAAACTGGTCTGAATTCCTAAACTGAGGTCAAAGGCACTTAACCGCACTTGCTGGTTGTCGGCATCCGCAATTAACAAAACGTTTGCCAGTACGGGATGGGTGGGACGTGTTGCGACAGCCCGACTAACAAGAGACAGATTGGCACTGAGGCTAGATTGGGAGCAGACCAGTTTCATAGAAGTGACCTTTAGCTTAGGAGAGGCTGGGCAAGCTGAAAGTGGAAGTTAGGAGCGGCGATCGCGGAAACCAACAGTCAGAAAAACGAAGCCGGAAGAATTCTAGCGAAAATCGGTGCTGTAGTGCTGTAGAGACAACTAATTATCTCCATGACACTAGGGTTAGTGTCGTGAGTATTGCTTGGGTATAGTACCACCCTTGTTTTAAACAATCTACTCATCCCAAAACATGACACTTTTTCCCTGTTCGGATCTTCTTCTACTTAAGAATTTCTTATTTAAACAGTAGTAGTAGGGGCTGTGGAAAATGTGGAAAAAGTTGTGGATGACTGTTAATTCTAACTTTGAGGGCCTTTTAAACCTGTGGAAAACTTGTGGAAAAAGTTGAAAGTTTTACACATGGTATTTTTACTCATTCGACTTTTCCACGATCGCTATCCAGTTATTTACAGCTTTTCCCCAAAGTTTTCCACAGAAAAAAAGGTCGTTTTCCACAGGTAAATTTTCCACTCTGGTATTGAACTGAAATAATTTTTTGGAAAAGTTATATCTTGTGGAAATACTTAAAAAAAGGAGGTTGTTCGCAATTTTTCTTCGATCAGAGTGGTTGATTGATAAGTGGTGCTGATCAGTGTTCAGACGGTAAACTAAAACCCGTTGAACCGTTGGCCTGTCACCTATAGTTTTCGTTCAACCGGGTTATGTTTCAGTCAATGCGTATTTTGTTAGGGGCAATGATGGGGGCGATCGCAGTGGGTTTACCATTGCAGCTGGCGGTAACACCCCATGCCAAGGCCCAACTCACTGAGCAAGAATTTCAGATGGGTCGTGCCCGGGAAGCGTGTACGCGGAAAGCACGGCAACAATTACTAACCGTTAATCGTATTGTTTCCACAACCCCAATTAGCGGTAGCGGTGGCCACATGATTGGCTCTGATGTTCTGATGCTGGTCAGTCGCTCTGGGTCGACCTACAACCAGCTTTGTCGCTATGACAATACGTCGCGCACGGCCACCTTTTCCAGTCAACCGGTACCGCCCATTGGCAAGCCGCCTGGTAGTGTCGTATCACCACCGATTCAGGGCGAATTTCATGGGAGAGGACTGGCGCGAGGGTCGGTGTTTGGCCTGGAGCGACAGATAGATGCTTCTCTGAGCTTTAACCGGGCAAACTTTAGCCTGAAGCTATACGTGCCACCAGGCAAGGGTGCACAGGTGCATTATGGCGGCACAATCACCCATCTACGGGGAACTAGTGCCTCCAACCCGAATAGTTTTGTTGTGGAAGCGCGGGTAACCAGTTTTGCGTCTTCGGCCAATAGTTTGCGGACGATCAATACCTCCGGCAGTTGTCAGATGGAGATACGTGATGCGCGCATCATCTCGGTGTTTTGCAAAACTCCTGTTGGCAATAGCACAACAAACTTTACAGGACTGAAACAATTCTAGTTCTGCCCTGCTAAACCTACCCGGCATCGCCCTATCTAGGGGATTGGCTGGCCATGTTAATGCGATCGCTCAACTGCCGTAAGGTTTGCGCCATCGAGGGGTCGCTCTCCTTGAGCTGACTGATTTTTTCACAGCTATACATCACCGTTGTGTGATCTTTCCCACCGAATTCCTCCCCAATTTTGGGTAGGCTCAGGTCGGTATGATGGCGCATTAAGTACATACCCACCTGTCTGGCCACACTGATTTCGCGCCGCCGGGAACTTCCCTTCATGTCCTCGACGGATACATCAAAGGCTTCGGCAACTGCCATGATGACAGCTTCGGGAGATGCTTCAACCTTCTCCATCGGGGGGTTCAATACCGGGGCAATATTTTCCACCGTCATGGGTAGGCCCGAAATGGAGATGTACGCCACTGCCCGGATGAGTGCGCCTTCCAGTTCCCGAATGTTGGAGGTGTAGCTGGAGGCAATGTATTCAATGACCTCCCGCGGCAGGCGCATGTTCTCATACTCGGCTTTCTTTTGCAGAATGGCCATGCGAGTTTCCAGGTCGGGGGGTTGAATGTCTGCAATTAACCCCATCGAAAAGCGTGAACACAGCCGTTCCTGGAGGCGGGGAATCTGGTTGGGGGGGCGATCGGAGGCCAGCACTACCTGCTTCCCGGCTTCGTGTAAGGTGTTGAACGTGTGGAAAAACTCTTCCTGGGTGTATTCCTTGCCCTCAATGAACTGGATATCGTCCACCAGCAGCACATCTGCCGCCCGGTAATGCTCCCGGAAGCTCTGCATGCTGTCTTTACGGATAGCTGCAATCAGGTCATTGGTAAACTGTTCCGTCGAGACGTAAAACACCCGCGAGGACGGACAAATGTCTAACCGGTAGTGCCCGATCGCTTGCATCAGGTGAGTTTTCCCCAGCCCGACACCGCCACAGAGGAACAAAGGGTTAAATTCCCGCCCCGGTGATTCAGCTACCGCCAGGGAAGCGGCATGGGCCATCCGGTTATTTGAGCCAACAACCAGGCGTGAGAAGACATACTTTGGGTTCAGGTCGCTCCGATTCTCTGCACTGGCGGCAGCAACCGCAGGTGTGGGTTGGGGCAGGGAAGGAACTTCGGGAAAGTTACCATCTAAAACGGGACGGGGCCAGAACAGATCGGACTCTTCGAGAGCAGCATCTTCACCCTGGGCGATCGTGATGTGAATTTCGATCGGACGGCCCAGCACTTCCTGGACAACATCAGCGATTGTTTTGATGTAATACTTCTGTATCCAGTTGCGGGCAAATGGATGGGGTGTGCGGATGGTAAGTGACTTCTCATCCAACATTTCCACCGTTGCTGTTTTGATCCAGGTTTCAAAGGTGGGACGGCTAAGCAAGAGTTGGAGCCGTTCTAATACTTGTACCCAAAAATTTTCCAGTGTAACTTCCACGGCAACCCCCCTAACCCCAACGGCATGATGCATTGGCATAATGCATCCAAAAAATGGCAAAGAGCCAATCTAAAACGGTGATGGCTCACCGCCTCACTGAACGAGTAATGCCCCCGACTTTATAGCAACTTTGATATTGACTTTGAACCAGGTAACCGGATCGGATCCCATATGTAGTGCTGAATGCAAGGCATAGATCGTATAGATAGAGTGTTTGGCTGTCAAGCTGGCGATCGCAGCCCCGACATGGGAGGGTACATGGCAATCAGTCACCCTTTGATCAACGGTGCAAAGAGAAGTCTACCTGATTTTCTCAATGCGCGGTAAGAAGCTTTGATCCATCTTTAGGATCTGGGTAGTGGTGGGCCCAGGATGGGGCCAATGATGCATAATCCGGGGTTGCGATCGCTCGTCAGGAGACAGTTTCCTGGTTCGGTAACAAAAGTGGCTGCAATCCGACGGTATGCTGCCGATACTATTTTTCTGCATTCGTCAGAGTGTGTAATTTGCTACGTCGTTGAATCGTCAACTTTATCATCCTATACTCCCCATCCTGTTGCTATGGCACACCAACTCACCTATCCCAGAGGCTGCACCTTTACGGAATCCGACTGGGATGCGCTTTATCCCTTCTGGTACCCGATCGCCTTCAGTCAAGACGTGACCAATCAGCCCGTTGCCGTGACCTTGCTTGACCAGCGACTCGTGATTTGGCGGACTCCAGCAGGGTTATCTGTCGCTAATGATATTTGTTTGCATCGGGGGATTCCCCTGAGCATGGGATGGGTCGAGGGCGAACACCTGATCTGCAAATATCATGGCTTTCACTACTCTGCCAGTGGGCAGTGTGTACAGGTACCGGCTAACCCCAATGCCTCAATCCCCATGAAGCTTTGTCTGAAGACCTATCCGGTGAAGGAAGCCTATGGGCTCATCTGGACATCCCTGGGTGGTGGCGACCAGTATGGCTTACCCGATTTCCATGAGTGGGATGATCCCACCTACCAACAAATTCTGCCCGATGCGGTTGATTTGCAGGCGGCGGCGGGTCGGCAGGTGGAGGGGTTTCTTGATGTGGCCCATTTTGCCTGGGTGCATACGCAGACCTTTGGCGATCGCAACAATCCAGAGGTGCCTCGCTACGATGTGAAACGCACTGACGAGAAACTGCACGTCGAATATGTCAGTACCGTGAGTAACTTTCCGAAAGCCTTACAGAATAGGGCCCCGGCTGATTTCAAATGGCTCCGCATCTTTGATGTGTTCTTTCCCTTCAATGCCCGCTTAACGGTACATTTCCCCGACGAGGGCCGGTTGTGTATTCTCAATGCGGCTTCACCGATTTCGGCCCGGAAGACCCGTGTTTTTGTCCCCATTTGCCGTAACTTTGACAAAGACCAACCGCTAGAACCCGTGTACGAGTTCAATTACCAAGTGTTTGCCGAGGATAAGGAAGTGGTCGAGGCCCAATACCCGGAGGACTTGCCGTTGGATGTATCCGCCGAGTCCCATATTGGTGCTGACCAGACCTCGATCGCGTACCGTAAAGGGTTACGGGCATTGGGTTTAGGGGCAACTTATACGGCGTAGGGACGCTCAGTTAAACTCGTTTTCCACCGCAAAGCTGTTGCGGTATTTATTTTCTCCAGTGGGCCATTCTTCGTTTTCGCCACCAATGACGAGGCGTTCCAGGGTGACGTAATCCTGGCTGAACTGCCGTAATGCGTTGATGAGTACGTCCAGGGCGATCGCATCACTGGTACCCAGGTCGAACCAGCAGCGTCCCCAAACGCCTTCGTATTCAAGTTCGCCCATGTTATGCATGAGTGCCAGCATGCTATTGTCGGCGCTGCTCTCGTCGTACTCCATATAGCTGATGTCTAGTCCGGTGTCCTGCACCTGGAGGTTTTCCGCATTAAAGCCACCTAACTTACCCAGAAAGAACCAGGAGTCAAATACTTCTTCGATATACTGCTTCTCCATCTCGGATGGGACATTACTAAATTCAATCCAGATCCAGACGTTGAAGGGGTCAAACTCACGAAACTCAATATACATGGAATATGCGGCTGTAAGGAATTAATAAGGATGTGCAGCGTGCTTCTGGGGATGGTGATTGCGAGAAGCAACGCCTTGGAGGGTAGCGCCCTAATCCCCCCAAGCAGGGGACGGAAGCTTCCCCCGCACCCCCTCCTAAAGGGTTAATGGCAAATAACTCAAGTCAACGTAACGATAGCTTCATTGACTATAGCTGAAGCGTCATTGTCTATAACTTCAGCCGAGAACCTAGGCCGAGAAGCCGAGGAAGCGCCCCATGCTCGGTAGAGATACCAGTTGTGGAATGCAACCCGCTGAGAACTTTAAACAGTAAAACATTCGGGCGATCGCAATTCCACTCAGTTAATCCTTTAGGAGTTGAAGTTTAGACTAAATGTAATTTGCCGCTCTATGTAAGGGCGTAAAGCCCTAACAGGCATACCAAAAAAGCGTAGCCATGCCGTAGGCTATACGGCCGTTCACCCCTTCTTGCAGGTAGCGTATTTTTGAATTAGTCTCAACTCCAGTTAGGAGGGATATGGGGGACGGAAGCCCCCAATTTCTCCGAGGTTAAGCAGTGCCCACAAGGAAGCAGCAGTAAATTCTACTTTCCGACTTTGGCAAATCGTTCCTTGGAGCGTCGCAACTCCCGCTCAATTTGTTTCACTAAAACAGGCGGCAACTGTTCCCGTTTGGTCAGAGCCTTCTCAAACAGAGGGATGCTGTCACGATTGTTACCCTGTTTAACGAAAATTTGCGCCTTGAGATAGTGCAATTCCGGGTTGTTTGGGGTTGACTGGAGGGCGCGATCGATCGCTTCCATTGCTTTTCCTTGCTGACCGAGATCCCGGTAGCCAAGGGCAATGCCCCGGTCGGCCAGGTAACTGGGACGGGCATGGGTCTGCAAGCGCTCGATCGCCGGTGTAGGGCTGGAAAATGGCAAATTTAATGCCATCAATAATTCAATGTAGCCTTTGATCAGGGCGAATTCCGGATCATTGGCGTCAATCTTTTCGGCGGCATCCAGATACTTAAAGGCAGTCTGTACTTCATTCATGCCGCCGGGTGTGCCCTTGACCATGCCTTCCTTCAAGACAATATAGGCCGCTTCGAGAAAGTGGCTTGATGCCAGATACAGGTTGCCCCGCAGTGGGTCACTCGCCATCATGACCTGGGCATTGGCACGGGTTTGATCGGCGTAACTATTGAACTGTTCCAGCAGGCTCGCTTTCCGGGTCGGATCTTTTTCTCCCTGCCAATCCATGTACACCAGTGAGGCTTTCATGGCCGTGTTCATTGGTTCATTTGCCTCTGCCTGTTGCAGATATTTGGCTGTTTCAGGATAGTTCGCCTGTTCAAAGAAGGCCCGAAAAGCTTTTTCGGTGCGCTCGCTAATGGGGCGAGCATTTGCCGTTCGAAATGGATCTTTGGCAAAGGCTGGCGTTGCCAACAGGCTAAAGGAGACCAGTGCCGCACTGGTCAAACGTAGCAGTGTGTTAGAAGCTACTGTGTTAGGAGCCATGCTAGAACGAATCCTCCGAGACGTTGCAAACCAGTCAGTCATAAGCCGTAGGTGATGTGCGAGGGGGTATCAGCGAGACTCTGAGTGACTCAGTCAAAATCCATCCTATCTCGCCACACTATTCTGGCGCTTATACCACTTCCATTGGTAGTAACTCGAAGCGGGAGATTGGCTGAAGTACGTGCAACCCAACGGTATGGTTAATTTGGCTGGGCTGCTCTGTACTGAGCTGTTGTCCGGTTAACGGTTAACTGCGATGAAGTTGATATAAGTTGGTTAGAGTAGTGTTGGTTGATTGACGTTGGAGTTAGCTTCAGGTTCCGGCCTGTTGTCGTCCGGTGGCATGGCGATCGCCTGCTGACTGCAATCTCCAACTCAAATTCCCACCTTTTCTCCTTCCTATTGCGCTGACTCGATGCTCTATCTCCGCAACCTCACCTATCACCCGGCTGCTTGCTACAAGCCTATCCTGAAGGCAATTAACCTTGAATTAGCACCGCAGCAGATGGGGTTAGTGATTGGCCCCAGTGGGTCGGGAAAAACTACCCTGTTAGAGATTTTGGCAGGGTTGGCCGAGCAGACAGCGGGTACGGTTTGCTGGCGGGATCAGGAACTTGATTCGCTCTATTTGCAACAGTTGAGCGGGTTGGTGTTCCAGTTTCCCGAACGACATTTTTGTGGTGGTACGATCCTGGAAGAGCTGCGTCTGGGGCATCCTGAGTTGACGAGCGATCGCATCCATCAGGCGCTCGGTGAAGTTGGATTGGAACATTTGGCCCTCAGTACCTCACCCCATTCCCTCAGCGGTGGGCAACAGCGCCGCTTAGCCTTTGCTGTCCAACTCATCCGCCAGCCTCACCTGTTGTTACTGGATGAACCAACCGCCGGATTGGATTGGTCGATGCGACGGCAACTGGTCAACCTGCTAGCGAAATTGAAGGAACACTGGAGTTTGCTGGTCGTCTCCCACGATGCCAATGAGATGGTCGAAATTGCTGACCAGTGCTGGACGCTCACCCAGGGAGAACTGATCTCCGTCAGTGCCGAAACCCTGAAACAGCAGTCCAGTTCCGAACTGTTAAAAACTTGATACAGAACCCCTCTTCCTGTAGGGGTGGGTTTTGTTCAAAGATGGTGGCTTTTCCAGCTATTTCGCTAAAATCGCCCTCTTCTAGCATCAGAACAAGGCCAGGATCGCAACAGGTGAACCAGAACCACCTTGCAATCGTAATCTGCCAATGATGCCGGTTGCCCCAATGGGTGGCAGTTGATCAAGATTTGTCAGATTTTCCAGGACGATGCCCCGGTTGGCAAGAATTTGCTGATTTGTGCTGAAAGTGGTGTCCTCCCCCGGATCAACACCATGAGTATCCGTACCCACACCCACGATCGCCCGTTCCTGCACTAAAAATTCCGTCACTTCGGCACCAAAACCGGGGAAATGGTAAATACCCTGCGGATCCTGATTGAGAAAGGCGACCGGATCGTGCCATTTCGCCTGCCAGCCTGTATGCAGGATGACGACACAACCAGGTGGAATGGTGCCATGTTGCTGTTCCCAATGCTGCACATCGCTGTTTTGCAAGCGATAGTCGGGATTGGCGATCGCCTGGGCTTGAATGTCCATCACCACCAGCGGCACAATCAGCGACTCGGCCGGGTACGCATCGATGCCTACCCCATCAGCAAAGAAACTATTGGGGGCGTTCATGTGGGTGCCACTATGTTCACCCATTGCAAAACGCCGCAGATAGTAACCGTCGCGGTTTAGCTCTGCCACGGTCGTCATTTCCACCGGCGGGTCACCGGCCCATAGGGGAATATCAGGATGGATGGGGTGACTTAGCTCGACCACACGACTGTATTGCAGGGTTGGCATGGAAAAGGGTGTGATGGGTTCACTGTCTATCCTAGGGGATGGGCGATCGCCCGTTGGGGAAGGGGGCGATCGCTCATCCGATTTAATCAATCCATCCCAATCACTTGCTTTTCTGTTCCGCTTCGTCTGCCTGTAATGCCGCCAGAATTTGAAAGCACAACTTGAGCAGAAACAGCAGCAGTCCGGCACTGGGGTTAAGCCAGTTGGCAAAGCTGACGATCACCAATTCGATGAATTGCATCCATTTCCTATTAACTTTCTTCACTGTTGGAACCTCTTATGAATTTGTTAAATCCACTGTCCCAACTAGATTTGAGAGATTTCTTCCAAACTTAGCCTGACTTAAGCTGACTTATCCTGACTTATCCCCAAACAGCAAAAATTAACGGCTAAACTATCACTAAAATCATTGGCTTCGGTAAATGCAGCCGTTACCACCCGAGTTCCTCACCAAATTAGCCAGAGATTACGACCTCGCGCTAACACAGGAGGAGGCTTTTGTTAAACGCTTCAGTACTAATGGGAGCAATTTTGAGGTTGCAAAAGCTCTCTGTATCTCAGAATCCGCTTTTGGCTCTCGGATGTGTGGAGTGTACGGAAAGTTCAGTATTCCAGGTCCAGGTCCAGGTAAACAACGTCGGCTACATGATTTCTTGCTGAGGCGGTATCAGCAATCAAATCCTTCTACGCTCACTGCTGACGGAAACGAAGAGAGCGAGATTGATGAATTGGTGCGGGAGGTGCGATCGCGTTGTTGCAATAAAATCCGTACAACCTGTAATTTCATTCAGCTATATAATCGCAGTTCAATTCATTTACACCAGCTTTTTGTTCCCATTCTTTTATCTCAATAACTCAGTAATCAACGCGAAAGTAACCGAAACCAGCTACCTCTATTTCCGGCACTGGATATCATTAATCAGCATCAGTATTTGCTGATTTTAGGTAAGCCGGGTGCCGGGAAAAGTACCTTCGTTAATTATCTGGCAATCAACGCCTGTGAGGAACATACAAACGCTAATTTGATTCCCGTTTTGATCAGACTCATAGACATTGATACCCGCCAATCATTTAGGTTGATGAAATTAATAGAAACAGCGTTTGATACAGATCAAACCACTACGGAGAAAATTCTCAAGAGCGGCAGTCTATTTCTGATCATTGATGGTTTAGATGAGGTTCCCAGTCAATTTCGACAAGATGTATGTCAAGAAGTTAGTAACTTTATTCAAAGTCCCTATAAAAATAAAGTGATTATTACCTGCCGAACAGAGGTTAAAGATTATAAAGTTCCATCATTATTTAAAAGTGTAGAAATTGCAGATTTTAATAGAGAACAGCAACAGCAATTTATTGAAAACTGGTTTTCTCTTTTAAGTCAAGAACCAACAAGCTGGCTGGCAGCAAGAATTCAACAAAATTCACGGTGTAATAGTCAAGAGTTAAATCAATATTTATTGAACCACCAGCCCATTCAAGAATTAGCTAAAACACCGATATTGCTCAGTTTGATTTGTTTGGTATATGTCACTGATGGTTGTTTGCCTGAAAAGCGATCGGCACTGTACGAACGAGGCTTAGACATTTTATTAGAACAGTGGGATGAATATCGAGGTATAGAGAATCGAGTTGAGGGTTGTATCTATAAAGGTTTGAATTTAGAGGCTAAACGAGAAATATTACAAGAACTAGCACTTCACACATTCGAGCGATCGGAAAATTCTTCTGAAATTGAACAAACAGAAGTTTTAAATGTGATTGCGCAACATTTAAACGATTCCCATCAAGGTTTAAATCTTTCAGGTCAAGATGCGTTTCAAATACTTGATGGTATTGCAGCAGATCATGGCTTACTCTTCCAATCAGCTCGCAAAAAATGGTCATTCTCCCATTTAACGTTTCAGGAATATTTTGTTGCACAATGGTTTGTTCAGCATCAAGTATGGGAAAGGCTTTGTCAACATATTTGTGAACAACGCTGGCGTGAAGTATTTCTATTAATGACTGAAATAATAGAGGTAGCAGATGATTTTATTGAACTATCGAAGCAGAAAATTGATGAATTGTTGGCAAAAGATAATAAATTGCAGGAGTTTTTATCATGGGTTGATCAAAAGACTAGATCTGTGAATGCTCCTTACAAAATATCTGCTATTCGTGCTTTTTATATTGACCTGGAAATCGGCTTAAGCTTTGACCATAATCTTGGTTGCGCTATTGACCATAACTTATCCGAGGTTCTTAATATTAATTTTGATAATTACATTGAGATCAATGATGATGATGACCCTTTCTTTGTAGACAATACCGATCTAATTATTCTGCACGAAAGCTATGATCGTCTTTCTTCTTATATCTCCATTGATTTAGCACTTCACGTAACCTTGCAATCAAAAGATAGATGGCATCTAGATGCCGCTTTTGGTGCTGCGATTGCAATAGCTGGTAATATTGATGATTCCAATCTTAAAACTGAAATCGAGAATTTATATAACGAATTACCTGAAGTTTCTTGTGACAACTGGAAATTGGAAAATGAATGGTGGGATTCAAAAGGGAAACTTTGGGTAGAGCAACTTCGCACATTAATCATTCACTCTCGAAACATTGGGCATGAGTGGCAGTTTACCAAGGAGCAAGAGCAGAAATTACAGCAGTACTACGATGCTAATAAACTGCTAGTTGATTGTTTGAAAAGCGGCAATGTTAGCGATTTTTTGCGCCAGGAAATTGAAGACTCATTGTTGTTACC
>CAZGDE010000058.1:0-23445 GCA_964524315.1 uncultured bacterium | reverse complement strand
GAGCTAGACTGTTACCGGCCTTGGCGGCAGAACCCCACGTATGTTGGCATCCATAACGCCCCCTTACCCGTTTTACCGCGCCAGTCTGCCGGGACAACCTGGGCCTATTTGGCCAAAAACTATGACTACCGTAACCTGGTCGTTCAGACATTAGCCGCCGATTGTACATTTCAACCGCTACATCAGGCATTAGTAGATAAATCTCTGGCGATTCACCATGGTGGCCTGACCACGACGATTGGCTGTTTGTTCACAGGCATTCCCCAACTTCTCTTCCCACGATATCTGGAGCAACAATTAACGGCTGTTTCCCTGGTGCGGCTAGGGATTGCCGAAATGATCAAAACACCTACCTGGGAGAATTTACTCATCGCACAGGCCAGACTCTCTCTGCTCACGGAACGCGCCCGCGAATTAGCCCAAGAACTGGCCTGCTGGAATCATAACCAGTTAGATACGGTTGTGCAGGCAGGTCTTGAATTCATCTGTTAGGGGATGCTGTGGAAGGTCTTGAGGACTGGAGCCAGGCCGTCCCATTTGGTTGTAGGGGCGTTCGACTGAACACCCAATACTGTCGGTCAGGATATACCATTTGGTTCTAGACCAGGGCAAACGGTTGGTTCCCCCTACAAAGCGCCAATTTCCATACGTTCCCAATTCCCTGGTTGAAATGGCGGAACCGAGGTAATCGTCTAATTGACGTCACGAAAAAACCACAACACTGCAAGCAGTATTGTGGTGAAAGACTTTCCCTGTTAACGGTAAAAGAGCGATCTAGCGTTTCTTACAGCGTTCAACTGGCCTGCGTTTAGGGTTTCGGCTCAAGAATCTGGCGTACACCTGGGCCAGGGGTGTAATTGTAACCAAAGGTACTGCGATCGCTATCATCCAAAATTCGTGGCGTTAGGATCATAATCACTTCCTGACGCTGGTTATTTCGCTCAGTTCGTCTAAACAATGCACCTAAAATCGGGATGTCACCCAGAATAGGCACCTTGGAGATAGAAACGCGATCGGCATCCTGGATAATACCCGCAGCAATCAAGGTTTGGCCATCACGTAAGCGAATCCGCCCCGATTCTAGTTCCCGTTTTTGCAGGAGCGTAATCTGTTGAGAACCACTTTGGGGCACCTGAATGGTCACCGTTGAAGTTGGCGCAGAAATCACCGGGTTGACTGCCAGGTTAATAAAACCGTTGTCGTCGATTTGATCAACCACCACGTTCACCGTAATACCTGCTTCCGCTTTCTCCGTGGTAATGGTGATCGTTCGACCATCACCTGACCCACTGATTTCCGTTTCAATATTGGACAGAACTTCCTGTGTCAGGTTCACCCTTGCCGTTTGGCCTTCCTGCACCACCAGGGTCGGATCGGTCAGGATCTTCGCATTACCGTTAACGATTTGCGCTTGCAATTGGGCAAAGAAATTGCTGGCAAAGTTCGCGATCGACACCGGATTTGCCAAGCCAACAGGCTGACTACCCAAGGGATCTGCCCCCTGTACGAAGGTATTTACACCAGGAACAGCAGTCCCAAAGTTGAAGACACCCACACCGCCGGTATTCAGGAAACGGTTTTGCCCCACACCAAATGAGAAACTAAAGCCAAGCCGTTCAAAGTTGGTCAAGTTAACATCAATCACCCGGACATTAATTGCTACCTGACGACGACGGGCATCCAACTGGCTCAGAAGTGCGGTAGCAACCTCAATCTTACGGGGTGTGCCACTAATCACAATGGAGTTTAATCGCTCATCAACGCTAACGGCCAGACCATTTAAAGGCAAGGGAGCATCACCCCGTTGAGCGCGAATTGCTTTAATATCAGGTTCTTCTACCCGCGTGAGCACCTGGTTAGGCCCCTGCGGCCCAATGGGCACAATGGTTACACGGGTAATCGGCAATTGTAACTCTGCCCCCTGCGACACCAGATAGTTCGCCGCCGTAGTCGCACGAGCCTGATTCAAGCGGAGCGTTCGTGTCAGCACATTACGGGCATCGTCGGGTAGTCTAGTACCAACGTAAATAGTGCGGCCAACGCGATTTGCCTCTAACCCTGTAATTTGCAACACCGTGTTAAAGACATCCTGCACCGCCTCATTCTCAACATCCAGAGTCACCTTCGGCCCTTCATCCGGCCCTGCACCCGGTTGCGCAGGGGCAGGAGTCTGTCCGGGAATAGCCCGGGGTGGCGCATAGGCCAGGTTGAGTCCCGCAGCTCGCGCTAACAAGGCCAGAACCTCCCGCGCAGGGGCATCCCGCAACACTAACCGGGGTACACGCTCAGCAGTTCCCAAATCAATGAGATTGGTCACTGGATTGAACTGAGAAATGGCAATATCACCCACTGGTGGGGCGATCGCCCGTGGCAGAGCCGGTAGCGATCCAGCCGGAGCCGTATCCTGGACACTGACGCGAGGATTGGGTACAAGCGGTTGAACCGGGCCACCTGGCGGCACACCAACAGGTTGCGGTACTCCTGGCGGCGGCACCGGAACCTGAGCCACCGTCCGGGGGGCAGGCAGTGGTTGCTGGGCACTATTTACCTGGGGAAGGTTAGCAGGCACAGGTGTAGCAACGGGTGGCTTCGTCCCTGCGGGGCTAAAACTGAGCATTACCCCGCCCTCAGAAGGACGCAGTACCTGACCAACGGGCGCACCTTTCTGACCTACTACCGTCACCCGCACACTATCAGCGGTCAATGGCGCAACCGTCACCCGCGCAATACCAGGAGCAGGGTTTTCCTGACTAAAATTGCTACTTCCCTGCAGTCGCAGTTGGGCACTGGTAATATCCGCTGTCCAGGCATTGTTACGGTTGACGGCAAATACCTGTGGGCGTTCCCCCGGATTCGTTTTGAGGAATACATTAACCCCACCTGGTGTTGGGTTAACTTTCACAGCCGTCACCTGCGTCGGTGTCGCGAACGCCGGCTGGATCGCCATCAGTACGGCTGCTCCACCAAGCATGATTGCATTGAATGGTTGAGACTGTTTCACGGTTCCTTCCTCACTCAAAAATTGTTATTGATTTAGCGCACGTATGATGGAAAATCGGCGGCAACGGAGAGAGTTATTTTTTGTGGGTTTGCCATCTCACAAAAATGCTGAACAGAAAGCTATTGAGCTGGCGCGGGGGCTGGCGGATTGAGTTTTGCCAGTTCCTCCGGGGTCAGTGGTAACAAAGCCTCCAGTTGAAACCGGGTGGTAATTTTGGACTCGGGTTGGCAATTTGTGAGAAAGCGCACCGAATTCCCGGTAATCTCAAACAGCCGATTAGTTGTTGCTTGTCCAGGTGTGCCGTCACCGATAACAAATTCCATATTCTTCAGCACTAACAACGGCTGAAGTCGTTCAATATTGCGCAGGATCCATTGGGTCTGGTTGAAGTTCCCTTCAAATTCAACCGAAATAGCCTGGCGCTTGAGTTTGTTGTTTACCAGCGAACCATAGGAATTATCAGCAATAACACCAGACGTTTTGGGGTCTGGCGTAAACTTCTTCAACTGCGACCGTACCACCAGGTCACCAACGGCATCCTCAACCTCCGTCAGGTTGCGCCGCACCCAGGCTGGGCATGCTGCTAACTTATCCTGACGGGCTTTAGCCAGACCCGAATTACGCGCATCGATCTGGCGATTGATATCAAGCAGCAAGGTATCAACCACTCGCTCGTTCGCAAACATGGTCAGCACATCCGCACGATTTTTTTTAGCCGCTGCCAGCTCTTGAGTTGCCTTCTCCCTTTGAGCCGCGATCGCCTGTTGTTGCTGCACCTGCGCCTCTTTATCTCTAACTTTATTGTCGAGATCCTGATACTGCTGCCAGGCAGGCTGTACCAGGTTGAGTAAGATATACGCCGCACCGCCAACTCCTAACAGCGCCAGCAAAATCCCCGTCAGCGTCGGCGTCATGGGAACGCCAAAGACAACCGGATAGGCAGCACCGACGTCGTCATTTGGCTCATTAGTAATGAAGTCTCCACTGGCTGTCATTTCTTAATCACTCCCTTGCGCTGTAGCTCTTCGATGCGAGTAACTAGCCCGACGGCGGTTTTCTTATTCAGCTCCTGTAGCAAATCAGAAGCAGGAACATCGTTGAACGCAGTTTGAATCGTAAATTCAACCTGCTTAGGCAGGGGTGGCAATCTGGCGTTATCGCTACTTCCCCCGCCTTCTAAGCGGATATTGCTGAGGGCGGGTGCCTCTTTCTGCAATTCCGACGCAACCAACTGGGTGGCTTTAGGGTCGAGGAAAGCAGACTTTTGCAATAGCAACAGAAAATCGTTTACGTCATTAAACGATTTTGCCAATCCGGCGATTTGCACCGTACCACTTACGGGTGGAGTTGCTGCCGCAGGGGTTCCCGCAGGACTGGGAGCCGGTTGCACGAGCTGCCCTGGTTGGGGGAAAGTCTGTTTTACGGAAAGAATTTGAATGCCGGGAGGGATGCGATCGCTAACATCCTGCATCACCGCCGACCAGGGCTTGAGATAGGTGAACACACCCGCCAGAGCTTCGGTTTCACTTTGGATTTGTTTGGTTTCTGCCCGTATCTTGTCAACTTCTTTGCGCTTCGCATCCAGATCGCCCAGGGTCGTCGTCAAAGCAGCATCCTTCTGTGTCAACGATGCCACTTGCGACTGCAACCACAACAGCACACCACCCGAAATCCCCAGTAAAGCAACCAGCGCCACCAACCCCAGGATGATGGGCTGTTTACTATCAGTCGGAGCTGCCCGTGTCTTCGTGCGTGCCGCCGCTTCCGGTTTATATTCCGGGCGATCGTTCAAAAAGTTGACGTCCAGACTGTACATGTTACCTCGCCTCCCGCAGTCCTAAACCCAGTACAACGCCCAGCCCAGGTCGCAGGTTAGGAGGAATCTCTTGAGACACCTCTAAACCCAAAGCCGTAATCGGATCAATTTGGCTACTTGGCAGACTTAAGCGTTGTGTAAAAAACTCGTCCAACTGACCGATAGATCCACCTGGACCTGCCAGCAACAGTTGGGCAACTTCCTGATTGTCACCCTGATTTAAGTAGAAATCGATGGAACGGCGTAACTCATCAGCCAGTTCCCCAATAATGCGTAACATCGCCGCAGCGCCGGGGTTCGTACCACCCATTTTGCTAGTACTGCCAATCGTGGTATCTCCCGGCCCAACGGGAATCGTCATGCTTTGTAGCAGATCGGTACTGCGGGAAGGCGGCAAATTCATTGCCCGCGATAGCGCACTCTGAATCTGATAGGTTCCAATTGGAACTGTCCGCGAAAACTGGGGCACCCCATCCAGCGCAATAGAAATTTCTGTACTTTCAAATTCGATATCAACGATCGCCACTGCTTCCTGCGGCGAGAACTGACGAAGTTGATCGCGAATCGTGCGAATCAAAGCGAAACTACTAATCTCTAAAACATCAATCTGTAGCCCTGCCTGCTGGAAAGTACGCACATAAGCATCAGTAATTTCCTTACGGGTAGCTACCAGCAAAACCTGGAACTTTTCAATACCATCTTCATCAACAAACAGGCCAAGTTTTTGATAGTCAACATCCGCTTCTTCGCGGGGAAACGGTAGGTAAAGACCCGCTTCCTGATTCAACACCATTTCGCGCAATTCCTGGTCATTCAACTCAGCCGGAATTGGAATAATCCGAGTGACCGTATCTCGACCACCTGTCACCGATGTTGCCACCCGTTTCGCTTTAATCTTATTTTCGGCAAGAACTGATTGAATCAACTCAGCCATACCGGCTGCGTCGATGATTTGACCTTCTTGAAACAACCCCTCTGGCACCGGCACGGATGCCAATGTCACCAGCTTAAAACCCTGCCCCTGCTTGCGGAGCTGCGAAATGTTAATACGATCCGCCGCGAGTTCAACGCCGATGCCCTTCGAGTTACCAGAAAACAGATTTTTCAGAGAGTTAACCACAGCACTGCCTGCTCACTTTTGATAGTTAGAAGAACATGTTTGTTCAAATCAGATACTCAAACAGAATACTTTCCGATAGGGCCTGAACGCCTATGCATACTACCCAATTTGACGAAGTGCGATTAAGTTTGCCAGGAAAGATACAAAGCTTAAACAGCACCAATCAACCATTGGCTATTTCTGCAAAGAAGAATTATAAAAGGTTCGGATTGAATTGGAACATTAAATAGAAAAAAAGTTGAAGCATTCCGCTTCGGCTTTTTTCTCACACCCCCACATACTTAGCCAACCGTTTTTTACTCTCACTCCGGGATTGCAAATACAGGTTGCAAACTTAGTAAGGTAAATCGGCCTACAACGATCGCGATCATGAGAGAAACATGACACCCTAGGATAGGAAATATGCTTTCTCATCAGCGATGTTACACACAATTTCGAAAGTTGAGCAAAAAATTTCCCAAAATAGGGAGTAGGAAGTAACAAATGCCTGACGAATGAGCAATAAATCCCACAATCGACTAACCAACATTTGAAAAACGGCGAAAAAACGGCGAATCAAAAAGCGGTAACTCTACACTTCTGCCCACCTACACTGCTTCTGACATGTTAGATTTGACCAAACTTGCCCAGCAAATGCAGAGTATTAGCCACCAGCTAACCCTGGAAGCCAGTGCGACACGGGAACGGTTGGAACGAGCCCAAGCGTTGATGCAAGAGACATACAGGCATCAGGCTACGTTAATCATGCAACAGGAAACTTGGCGCGATCGCCTCAGTTTTGTCGCCGCCAGCCCTGTGGAACCCTTAAACATCCATCCCGGTATTGCCGTTGCCCCTGCCATGCACACGGTCCTTGCCACTGATGGCTCCCAGATTGCCCCCAATCACCACGAAATCGCCTACTGCTACTTGATCAACATCGGTCGAATTGTGTTGCACTACGGCCAAAATCGGTTGCCGTTGTTGGATAGCCTGCCCGAAGTGTTTTACCGACCCGACGACCTTTACATTTCGCGCCAGTGGGGTATTCGTACCGAGGAATGGATGGGTTATCGGCGCACCGTATCGGAGGCTGTGGAGCTGGCAAACCTGATGCCTCAGATTCCCGACCAACCAACCCTAGCAATGGTTGACGGCTCCCTGATCCACTGGTTTCTGGAACCGTTGCCCGCCGCCGCCCGTGATCTCATCCTGCCACCAATTCTGGCCGCCTGGGATCGGTTACAAGCGCACCAAATTCCCTTAGTGGGTTATGTGAGCGCATCGCGGAGCGGCGAATCGATCAACTTCTTGCGGTTACAGTCCTGTCCCTATACTGAACCGGACTGTACCAGTCACTGTCCCGGACAAGGCGATCGCACTCCCTGCCAGGTGCTTGAACCGCTCAAAGACAGTGCCCTGTGGGGGTTACATCTGGAACCAGGCCAGCGTAGCCCCATCTGGCGTAGTTCTGCCCGCATCTTAGACAGCTACGGCAATCACCACATTCATTTTTGTTACGTCCATGTCGGTACCGAGATCGCCCGCCTGGAGTTCCCGGCATGGGTAGCCCAGGATACGGCCTTGCTGGATACAGCCTTGAGCCTGACCCTGGCGCAGGTGCAGAAGGGCTATGGTTATCCCATTGCCCTGGCGGAAGCCCACAATCAGGCAGTGGTACGGGGGGGCGATCGCGCCCGCTTTTTTGCCCTCCTGGAACAGCAAATGATCCGCGCCGGACTGCGGAATGTCGGCATTTCCTATAAGGAAGCAAGGAAACGTGGCAGCATTGCGTAGGCTGACCAGAGCCTATTGGGTGTCGCTTTGTTCCTTTAACCATTGCAGAATGAGCTGATTCACAACCTCCGGATGCTCATCGTGGGGGCAGTGACCCGCATTTTCAATTGAAACGAATTGCAATTGGGGATTGTACTTAACAAATAGTGGCGCTAATTTGGGCGGTACCATCATGTCCCGATCACCCCACAGCAAAAGCATCGGCATGTTGATTTGAGGTAGAACCGTGCGGGCAGAGTAATCGCGCTCGGATGGCGATCGTTTATGAATCATTGCCCGTAACGCCCGGACTGCACCGCGATCGAAGGTCGGGCTAGCCAGAATTTCTAACAACTCATCGGTGACAGCGGCGGGTGTGGCGTAGGCTTGTTTTGCCCACAGACGCAACACGGCCGTACTCCGAATCAGTCGAAAAAACGGTGAGAAAACTACTGGCGATGTGACGATCGTCTTCGTCAGATTCAGTAAAGGACCAGTCAAATAACTCAGCGTTGCCATCGGCTTTTGTAACCAGGCGGGCACTTCCAATACCGATGAGTCAGGCAGGTTAATCATGACCAGACCTTTGACCATCTGCGGATACTTCGCTGCCACTGTCAGACAAACCATTGAGCCGACCGAGTTACCAACCAGGACAACCGGCTGCCCCACAAACGTCTGCCAGAAATCGTAAACTTGCTCCGCCCAAAATGCCACATCGTAGGGAGCATGGGTCTTTTGGGAGGCACCAAACCCCAGTAGGTCAAGCGCGTAAACCGTATGATGCTTTGCCAGTGCGGGCAAGTTGTGCCGCCAGTGCCCCAGGGATGCGCCAAACCCATGTAGCAAAATCAGGGGGGATGTATTGTCATTGGCCGTCGGGGTATCTGCAGCCCGTAGGTAGGTATAACGGGTTTGCCAACCGCGCCACACCCAATCTCGCTGGCTACCAACCCGATGATGCCAGGATAAGGATTGCCAGGGGAGAGATTGCTCCTGGATAGAACGTGTCACGATCGCCTCTTCACCAGCCAAAGATTCACCCAAACCAATCACCCAAACCAATACGGCCACGAAACTGCTACGGAATGTTTCAATTCTAGTCCGCCAGTTACCCAAACGGGTGTGACGCGCCGAAGCAGCGGCATCATAGTTTCTGGCAAAACCCGCCCCTACCGGATTTACCCTGTGCGTAATTTAGTTTGGTATCAGTTTTTACTGAGGTCAGCGATCGCTCAAATTGTATAGGTCACTACAAATCCGCTTCATAAAAATCTTTGCCATCCGAGGGAAGGCAGGCCAAAACAGAGTGTCTATTCTGTTAAAGACCTGAAATCCTGACTCCAACGAAAGGATTGCCAAAATTACAAGAATTAATTGCCGCAAAAACTAATTGCCGCAGAAAATAGCCAGTTTTAACAACGAGGACTCCATGAAGCGTTTTAATGTCTCTCAATTCATTTGGGCAGGTGCGTTCGTAGTCAGCACAGTAACGGTACCAATGGCTCTGTCCGCATCGGCTCAGAGCAGCGGTGCTTCGGGTGGAGCAACCACAACGGCCCCGGGTAGTGCTGGTACCAATGGTGACACCACCACAGGCGGAACGGGTAGTACAGGTACCACGGGCACCACCGGTGACACCACCACAGGCGGAACGAGTACGGCTCCGGGTGGCACGGGTAGCACGGGCACCACTGGCACAGGTGGCACGGGTACCACCGGCACAGGTGAGACAGGAACTACAGGGACAGGTAGCACGGGTACCACCAGTGATCCCACCGGAACAACTACTTCCCCTGGCACGACGGGTACCACCACCGCTCCTGATACCACTGGCACGACGGGCACGACCACCGCTCCCTACAACACAACCACGCAGGGAACCGATAACACAGCGGGCGATCGCGATTTTGACTGGGGTTGGTTAGGGTTATTAGGGTTGGCTGGCTTGGCTGGACTTGCCCGTAAGCGACAGGACCGGGAAGTTTACCATGATCCCAACGTTACGACCCGTACTGGATCGCGATAGGGTAATCTCCCGTAGAACTATCTGTGATTAATAGGGTTGATTGACTGAATTGATTGAAGAGCAAGCGATAGACAGGCGACAGATGGAATGGTAAATTCCCTGCCGCCTGTTTTCTCAATCAACACAAGGGTTTTAACACACGCTTTCAAGGTTCCAAATCAGTCGGTATGGGTAGGGTGCCATAGGTGTTTACAACCGTAGCCCCAAGAGCCGGAAAGTCAGTGAAAAAACCATCCACACCCAGTTCCATAAATTGCCGATATTCGGCACTGGCGTTCCCTCCATAACTAGAGGCCAGAAAAAAATCCTCACTTCGTAACGTATAGACGTGAACCAGTAACCCGACGGCATGGGCATCGGTTACCAATGTGGTTGGTTCTCCTAATACCAGGTCGGCATCACTAATAACGCCATCACCATTCAAGTCATCAGGTTTACCATCGCCATCATGGTCAACTGTTTGCCCTGGCACAATTAACCGTTTATGGGGACCAATTCCAGCCGCATAGGTAGCAATTTCAGCCAGTCCAGTGGGTTTGCTCAAGTCGCCATAGGTGCGGCGATCGCCTATCAAGCCAAAATCATAGGGACACTGATTGGCCTCCCCCAACAACTGCACCAGGGGCAAATTCACCCCGGCACCTGGCATGATGGTTTTGTGTAAGGTTTGCAAGTTGCTCACCTCAAAGGACTGGATAAAGACCCGCTTGGGATCGGTAAAGTTGTGCGTCAGTAGGGCATCAATCAGCAATTGACTAATGTCATAGCCCTGATTGGTAAAAAAAGTGGGATGTTTGGTTTCGGGATAGATACCAACCTCACGCCCAGTCTCCCGTTCCACCTGTTGCACCAGTTGAATCACTTCTGCTAGTGTCAACACGCGCAAACCATCGTTGTTAAACCGGGTACCCCGAAGTGCCGGCAACCGTTCGATCGCGGTTAACGTCCTGATCTCTGCCAGGGTAAAATCCTCCGCAAACCAGCCGGTTCGTAACACCCCATCCAGATTTTTGGTCGTCACCCGCGTCGCAAATTCGGGATGCAGATAGACATCGGTACTGGTATCCGTTGTATTCAGGCTGCCATCGGCGTTTAGCACTGCCAGCATTGGTTCATGCCGCACAATTAATTGGCCATCACGTGTCACTACCAGATCGGGCTCGATGAAGTCGGCTCCCTGGGCGATCGCCAATTTGTAGGATGCCAGTGTGTGTTCGGGCCGTTCGCCACTGGCTCCCCGATGGCCAATGATGATGGGGGTGTTCCCTGTCAGCGTTTTGCTACATTTAGCAATTGCTTCCTTTGACATAGCATCGTGCTCATAAAGCAAACCAAACGGTAGAGAAAAAAAGATTACCTGTTAGTAAAACTGGATGTAACAGGTCGACTTCGAGTTTGAACTTTATGCCAACCAAGCTCCTTAAGATACCACGTTTTAACAAAGAGCAAATAGTTGGTTTTATCGGTGGTATCGGGATTGTTAAAACCTATCAGTTAGAAGCAGGAAATTGGACATATCTGGTAGAGATGGAAATGGGGCCACTACCAAAAATGGGACGCATTGGCCCGGAAACAACGATCTGGCTAACAGAAGCGGATTTATTTGGGCTAGAAGAGTAACAATTTTAGGGCTTTAGGCTGTACTAACACCTTTACACACCCTCAAATTACATTGAGCCTAAATTTCAATTCTTTATTTATGGCTAAAAAACGGTTTTTAGTCATATCAGGGATGGCTTGTTAGGCCCTGTCACTAGTGATTAATCACTGGGCTTCTTCAAGAAAAAACAAATAACAAATCTCCCATCAAGAAGAACATTAGTGATCTAAGAGTAGAATCACTCTAGAGTTATTTCGTTAGCCCGTGTCTCAGAAACTATATCTTTTCAAAAATCTTCGGCAGCACGAGCAGCAAATTCTTCATCCAATGACTGTTTGGGTTGTAAAATTGTCCGCACCCGATGCAACAAATCTTCTACATCAATTGGTTTACGCAAGAAGCCATCCGCGCCTACTTCAAAACCATCCGCAGGAACAGGCTCAATATAACCAGTAATTAGCAAAATTGGGATGTATGGTAGTGCCGCATTTTGCCGAATTTGGCGGGTCACTTCAAAGCCATTCATTCCGGGCATCATGACATCCAGCAATACTAAATCTGGCGGATTAGTCGTGATACGATCAAGAGCTGCATGGCCACTATCTGCCACTTCAACCTGGTATCCTTCCCCTTCTAAAAATGTTTGCAACAGTAGAAAATTATCAGCCAGATCGTCAACTACTAAAATGCGATCAGCCAAGCTATCTACATCAGGGGATACACCTTTCATTTTGTTAAAAAAAATTAAATTTTTAATCGACTACGCATCCAATTGTCTTTACCAGACCTCTCAATAGCCCTCCCACAAAAGAGGGATTTTTCCAGATATATAACTTTACCGTGTCGGTTCACCCGAATGCCAAATAGGTAGACCTAATTAAACGACGGGTATTTCTAAAAATGGAATGCTACCTGTAAGGGCAGGTTGAGCAACAGCATAATGGGCTACTAGCAAAGGCTTCAGCAAAACCTGCCCCCAGAAAAGAGCCGCCATTAAGACAATCCCATCCAGTGATCGCAAAACAATTTCCTGTTTGGGACTCAGCAGAAATTACCTGCCTTACCCAAATCATTTTTTGACTATTTTCAATCAGGTTTTAAGCTGGCACTAACCTGCTTTTTCCAGTAAGTGATTGAGTAAAGAATAGGCATTTGCCAGCGATAAATGGCGGGGTTTTCCCTGTAAAACAATTTGGTATTTGTCAGCGTATTCACTATCGCCGTAACCAGAAATTAAATGGCGATGAAATGCATTTTCAGCCAATTTATGAATTTCATCTCTGAGATCAGCGGATTGGTGGTTCATAGTTTGCTGTCTCCTAAACGCTCATCTATAGCAATAGGCATTAGTTGGAAAAGGCATCTACTTGATATTTCTACTCTGAATAATTCTGTTCTAAGCAATCAGGCAAAAAATTTCACCCTTCGGCGGTTATAGGGCCGTTGGTAGACATAGGAATTGGCAAACTACGGAAAAAATTAACCTGCGGTAGAGGTACAGTTACCATCGCCAGCACTACTGTCAAGACTGGGATTACTAGTGCTGATTTGACGAGCTGATTTGATGACAGTGGTGATTAGACATGGTTCTGGACAAAAGCATTGAAACAATGCGGGTGAATGCCAAGCTAACCGATGCATTCGATCTGTTTAACTTCCGTTATTACGTGGGAGCAAATCCTTACCTGGAGACTGGTGCCACTGTTTTTGATCTGGCATTAGTACCAAATAATCCGCCTTTACCCATTGAAACGTATCTGGATGTTATTGGCGATCGCTACCCCCATTTGCGGGATGAAACCTATCCGTCCCATGCCCATTTGTTTGCCCGTACAGCCTTGGAAGTGAGCAACCTGGAAATGGATTTACACTTCCAGCGCTGGAGTGCGACTCCCCATAAAAACTGTACGCGAATTGCCGTACAGGCACTCCACGCCCGCACCAGCCGTGCAGTTATCTACGCCGTTTGGGATTGGTTTGAAGCTATCACGCGGGACAAGTCATTTTGGCTGGAAGACCAGATTGAAATATTGCAAACGTTGTTTCGTGATTCGGTTTATGGCGGCCCAACGGTTTATGCGCTCTGGCGAACTGCTATGCAACAGAAAATCCCGGCGTTTTACCTGTGGGATGAAGGGTTGATGCAATATGGGTACGGCAAAAATCAGGTGCGGGGGGTTGCCACCACCTTCGATGCCGACAGTCACCTTGACTCAGATTTCACCACCCGTAAGGATGACTGCAAAGCCTTACTCGCAACAATGGGGTTTCCTGTGCCGCAGGGAAAGGTGGTCTACAAATTGCATGAGGCGTTAGAGGCGGGCGATCGCCTGGGGTATCCGGTAGCAGTCAAGCCTGTATCCGGTCATAAAGGCAATGGGGTTACTGCCGCCGTCCAGGATGCCAACGAACTGGAATTAGCCTTTGATCGGGCGGTACAGTCCATTCCACCGGAACAACCCGTCCGTATCATTGTGGAGCAGAGCATTACCGGGAAGGACTTTCGCTTGTTGTGCGTTAACGGTAAGTTTGTCGCTGCAACCGAACGCCGACCAGCCTCTGTAACCGGAGATGGTATCTCCACCATTCGTACCCTCATTGAGCGGGAAAACCGAACCCCAGCGCGGGTTGATACGCCCACGTCGCCCCTGGGGAAAATCAAATGTGATGATGCGATGGAACGGTACCTGGAAGAACAGGACTTATCCCTCAATAGTGTGTTGGAGCGAGATCGCACCGTTTATCTCCGCAAAGTAGCCAATCTTTCGGCAGGTGGACTGAGTATTGATGCCACCCGCACCATTCACCCGGATAACATCATCCTGGCGCAGGATGTTGCTCAACATTTTCGGTTGGTTTGCCTTGGTATTGATGTGATCGCGGTGGATCTGGCCCAGTCCTGGAAGGATGGCAACTTTAGCATCATTGAAATTAATGCGGCTCCCGGCATTTTCATGCACCTGAAACCCGCCATTGGTGACAGTGTGGATGTACCCGCCGCCATTCTGAAAACCTTTTTTGCCTCGGCTCCAGAGGCCCGGATTCCCATCATCAGTTTCAATTCCGTCACCGTTACGGATTTACAGGAGATGATCGATCACATCCTGTTGCAACATCCTACCTGGGTGATTGGAGCGGTTTGTCGGGAGGGGGTGTTCATCAATCGATCGCCCAAAAACCTGCATCCCGATTACAACACCAACGTGCAAAATTTGCTCCGTCATCCGCGCCTGGATTTGTTACTGGTGGAATACCCAGACGCTGTTTTAGAACAGTCGGGGATGTTTTACGACGCCAGCGATGTAGTCATTCTGGATCAACCAACCCCCGCCGAAATGACCATTAGCCGGAATGTGTTTGAGCATTCTACCGTTGTGGTTCGGCAGGGACACACCGTTTCCATTCATCGCCAGGGCACCATTGAGCAATACGACATGGAACCCAGCGAACCGTTCAGTCGAGTTTACTTAAAGGAAATTGCGACAGTGCTTTAAGGGGGCACGGCCCCAGCGATCGCCGGGGCAAGTTTGCGTCGATGCTGTTTACTCGTTACTAATAAAGCCAGCGGGTTCGCTGTTAGTAGCCTCGATCGCCGCCTTTAACGTATGCCAGGTCAGGGTGGCACACTTAATCCGCACCGGAAATTGAGATACACCCTGCATCACATTCAGCTTTTTAAACTCGGCCGGAAATTCATCTTTTCCTTGCATCATGTTTTGGAAACGCTGCACCATTTCCAGCGCTTCTTTAAGTGGTCTCCCCCGCATTGCCTCTGCCATCAAGTCTGCCGATGCCATCGCGATCGCGCACCCTTCGCCCTCAAAGCGAACATCCTCAATGCAATCGGCGGTTGGAGCGAGTTTCACCGTTAGCTCGATCGTATCCCCACAGGAAGGATTGTGTCCTTTTTGATAACGGTCGACGGGATCCGTCTTCCCCCGAAACCGGGGCTTTTTATACCGCTCTAAAATCACTTGTTGATAGAGATCGCGCAAATTGTCCAACGACATGGGTAGACATGGTTAATGAGCTTCTTCACTCTTCATCCTAGCCTGTCATGAGGTGCGCTCAGCCCTTCATCCCCTAATCAACATCAACTGTCCGATCCTGAACCACCGGAGCAGGCTGCTTACCACTACTACGGACGTTGACCACCTTGTTGAGCAGATTGAACCAGAATGGTGCGCCCATCGAAATCGCGATCGCGCTAATTAACCAGCCAGCAAATAGTTTCAGCCCATTCAACACACTGCCCTGCAAAGCGGGTTGCCACTGTTCCTGCCAGTTAGCCGGATTCCAACCAATTGGCACGGTTGCCGCGTTGTCAATTGCCTGTCGCAAACTGGCCGCACTGTTCCTCACGGTGTCATTTTGCAGACAGAGCGTCTGGGCGGTTTTATCAGCAGCCGTTTCCAGGCAGGAAATCGCCGCCGGATTTGCACTTGCTAGCGCACTGGCAGCCTGAGTATAAGTGGCTCGCAGGGTTGCATCCTTCGATAGCTTATTGACCATATGCAATGTGTCGGTGTTCGTGCTGACAGCCAGCAGAAAACCCATCACGATCGCTACCCCTTTCGCATTCCGTTTGTAGACCCCGGATGCCCGATCCATTGAGCGATCGAACCAGAGCGCCACTTCCTGTTGAAACTGCAATGCATCCTGCTCAATGTCATAAATTTTTGCCTGCGCCCTTGCCTGTGCCCGTCGCGCCAGGGTGTAAAGATTATCTTGCAAATAGGGAGACACCTGTGACAGCACGGCCAGGTAGGCATCCCGTCGTTCTGCCGCAGGACACAGAGACTGCAACACTTGGTAACCTGCCTGAAATCGTTGCCGCAAACTATCCTCCGCCAGGTAAGCCAACACCTGGCGGTAATCGCCGCCATGCTGTCGTAACAGTTGCGCAACCCAACGGAGCTGGTCAAACTGGGCAACCACTTCCATCATGCTCGGCCCCGACTCCTCCAACAAGGCGGGTAAACCTTTCCCCACAGCGACTAACCGTTTCAGAAAAATCTGACTCAGGGGATCGTCCTGGGGTAAAACAGCATCCACTTCTGCTAGAAACCGCTGGACGGCATTCACTGACTGACTGAGGCCCGCCGGGAGGGTCAGTTCCCGGTTGTTAAATCGCTGCATAATGCCATTCAGCGTCATTTGCAGCTTTTGCAACTCGTTCTCTAGGAGTGCCTCATCGCCTTTCCCATTCCGTAAATCAGCCACAATTCCCCGCAGGGATACCAGTAATTGCTGACTAATAAATCGCTCTAATTTCGTCTGGCTGAGTTTTTGAATGAGTTCCTGAATTTTTAGTGTTTCGATCAGGGAAGTGGAAAACGACCCCGATGGAATATAAGATGGGCCACTCGATTTACCAGCAAAGAAGCGGGCTGTCTGGGTCACCCGACTTGCAATTTGCCCTAACCGCCCAATCAGTCCTTTGGCCTCCTGGTTGAGCGATCGCAGCAAGGAATGATCATATAAATTCGCCGTTAGCGCCTTCGCCCGCTCAATCTGTACCCGCACCAACGCAATATCCGCAGACGCTTGATCGGGTTCTGGTTTATTTTCACCTGCCAGCAATGTTTCAATTGCCTGCCTTAAATGCTTGGCCCGCCATTGCAAAATTGTCGTGAGTAATTCCTGCAACTCGGAAGCCAGCAGACTCAACGTTAGATAGATAAATAAAAGACCAATACCGACATCTAAAACAAGGGGAAGATTCATTGGCGAGCTACATAAATTAACCGATGAAACCCTGGAGCGCTGATATGAGCATCGGTACTATAGGCGAAGGTCAGTCACTTGTTGAGTGTGTTTAATAAAAATTAAAGCCAATGTGTCACACTCCGATTTAATTGAGAAAGAACCTTACCGCTAGGGACATCCCTTGCCCAATTCTAAATTTCATTATCCGAAATTGAATCACGATAACAGGTAAAAAGTGTTAATCGTCATTCATCGTAAATAAGTCAATTTATATAAATAAAGCGATCGCGCTATTGTTTAAGTGCGATCGCAATTAAGGAGCAATATTTTCCTGCTTAAATTGAGGCTAGAAAGTTCCTATGTTTGCCAGGAAGTTCTCTTTTAGAACTCATTTACTAACGTACTGCTAACACACCAACTAATTCTGGGAACTCTGACAGGCTAGATTCCGACAGGCTAGATAAAGAACGGCAGGATTTGCGATTTGACAATGATGGATCGGGCATTTCCTGCCAGCAATGGGGGCAAAACCAATAAACGCCATTGTGACGCGCGTGCCGTAACAATGTTTCAGAACAGCATGGGCATGTATTCATATGACGCCTCTTAAAAAAAGTTAGTAAAAACTGTCAGGAAAAACTGAGTAAAACCAAGCAGGCGAGTGATCCCTAACTCACTATAAAGTAAGTAAAAAACAGAGACAATCGACGCTTTTTCAGTATTTCTCAAAACCTCCTGATTACATTTCACGAATCAGGTATTCACTTTTACTCAATGTTATGGTTTCTTTGCAAGGGGTACCAAAAGCCGGAAAACAGGAGATGGATGATACTGATCCCCGTTTTATTCCTAACTCCAGAATAGAATTTAGAAAAGAAATATAGTTAAGAACACTGATTTTTCAACGTTCCTCTTAAGAATTATGTCATTTTCCAGTTAAGCGGATCGGTCATACAAATGGACAAATGTTCTACCCTACGACTATTGCAAACTACTACTTAAGCAAGGTGACAAGTGCCGTAGCTAACCATTCATAATGCGATCGCTCGTTATAAATTTGGGCCGAAATTCTAACCAGGCGATTTTCTATCGTTGGGTAGGGAATAATCGGAACTTCGATTTGATACTGTGCCAACAAAGTATCTTGTAACGTTTGGTAATCACCATTAGGCAACGGTAAAACCGCCAGCGAACCAACCATATCATCGGGGCAGGGGACTGGAATCTCCAACGCCTCTGACAGAATTTGACGGGCGGTTAAGGCCAGTTTGCGGTTCCGTTCCTGGAGTTCTGCCCACCCTCCTGGCAGGAGGGTGCCCATAAACCGAATTGCCGCTGGTACAGACAGATACGCGGTTGGGTCAGCAGTCCCCATCCAGTCAAACTCTAACCGAAACCGCGAGCGATCCGTTCGGGGAGAATTGGCCCCATGGCTGATCGTTAACGGCCGGATAACGGATTGGCGATCGCGCCGTACCGCTAAAAATGCCGCTCCTTTTGGGGCGCAGAGCCACTTATGGCAGTTCCCCGTGTAATAGGTCGCACCCAGTTCCGCCAGATTCAATGACACCATACCAGGCGCATGGGCACCGTCCACCAACGAATCGATGCCCCGCTGGTTCAGTTCTTGCACCAATTGGGCAATGGGAAAGACCAGTCCAGTCTGGCTCACAACGTGGTCAATCAGTGCCAATCGGGTACGGGGAGAAATCGCAGCGACAACCGCTTCAATGACCTGCTGGGACGATGTAATGGGAAACGGCACTGCTGCAACCACCACCTTAAGGCCAAACCGCTCCGCAACGTAATTTAGCGCATTGCGGCAGGCGTTATATTCCTGGTTGGTTGTCAGTAATTCATCCCCTGGCTCAAAGTGCAGCGATCGCAAAACGGTATTGACCCCGGTTGTCGCGTTAGGCACGAACACCAATGTCTCCGGATCAGCCCCAATGAACGTCGCCAGTTCGTGCCGCGCTTCATCCAGCAAGAACTCGATATCACGCCCAAAAAACTGTAACGGTTGACGCTCGACCCGATCCCGCCAGCCCTGCTGTACCTGCATAACCGATACGGGGCAGGCACCGAATGAACCGTGGTTCAGAAAGGTAACGGTTGGATCAAGCGACCAGAATTTCCGAAAGTCAGCAATCACAGAGGGTTGCTCCATCGGTTCACCCGTCATTCTTCATCCCTTACGTTGTATAAAAACTCCCCAGGCAGGATTCGAACCTGCGACCAATCGGTTAACAGCCGACCGCTCTACCACTGAGCTACTGAGGAACGCTCACGTTGCGAATCTAATATTAGCGATAACTGAGGGCATTTGGCAAGAGGTTTTTTGAATTAATTTTAGAAGTTGGGTAAAAACTCTACCCGCTGCCAAATTGACTCAAACGCTCCAAAAGATCGCGATTTTAATTATACCAGTTCTGCGGGCTAACTTTCTCAGGGTCAACCTTTTTTTGCCATCATCTTGTGGGCGTGGCTGACTGTAGCTACTTAATTCTGTGTCCAAATCGCAGTTGAGCCAGACGTTGTTGAGCATCCGGGTCAAGCGAATTTGCCAGAAACCGTCCGGAGGACTTTTTCACTGATTTCTGCTGGCGTTGCACGCGTTGAGTGATGATTGACACATCGGCAGCCAAGCGTTCTGCGGACATCCATTCCGCCCCATAACCAACAACCGTTAATTGTTGGGCACGGTCAGACGTAGCAACAATTAACCGCTGGTTAAACTTACGCATGTCAAAGCGAAAGTCAGCACAGGCTTTCTCAATAAAAGTATCGGCAGTTTGCCCAAAGTCAGTGTAGTGAACTGCCAGATTTGGGGTGATAATTTCCTGGCTGCTAGAGGTATCTCGGTACTGAGAGTCAAACACAACCTGTGTGGCATAGCCCTGGAAGGCGCTGTAACCCGTTAATGTCTCTACCAGCTGACGACGGGCAGCCGCTAAACCGTGGCGATCGCGCTCACGTCTCAGCTCAGGCCAAGCCCCAACGACGTTGTAGCCGTCTACCAACAATAAAGCCTGGGTAGAAGAGCGAGGCATAGCCCAAAAATGAGGGAAGGATAATAATGTTTGTAAAGCCTATCCCCTATCATCCCATATTTTGTTGAAAAATGTTACGTCTCCGGACTATTTCCGGCGAAAAACCTTTATTCCCGCATCAACCATTGCTTCAAACGATGGGGATCACCCTGATCAATCACTTTACCTTTTTCAAGCAAAAACGCGCCATCGCAATAGTCTAGTTCGCCTAACCGATGGGTGACCCAGAGGGCGGTAATTCCCCGGTCTTTCACCAACCGTTGTACCTGGATTACCAGATCCCGTTGACTATCCGGATCCAGTAAGGCAGTTGGTTCATCCAACAGTAATACTTCGCAGTGGCGGGCAATGGCTCCTGCGATCGCGACCCGTTGTTTCTGACCACCACTCAGGGCATAGATGGGCCGACGCAGCAAGGGCAAGAGATTTACAGCATCCAACGCCTCTTCGACCCGCTGTTTCACCTGCCGTAATGGTAAACGCTCCTCCACGAGCCCAAAAGCAATATCGGCACCAACCGTCGGCATGACTAACTGGTGGTCAGGATTCTGGAAAACAAACCCAACCGGTGGCAATATCTCTACCGTCCCCGATTGAACAGGTAACAACCCTGCCAGCAGTTTGAGCAATGTTGATTTACCACTGCCGTTAGTACCCAGTAGCATCCAGAACTCGCCTCTGGGTACTTCCAGCGAACAGGAGTCTAGTACAGGGTTATCCTTCTGCCAGGTAAAGCAAAGATCCTGCACATTAATGGCAGTAGTTGACGTCGTTGATAAGGGAGCGGTCATTCCACCAGCGCCGCAAAACCGGGAGGTCTACCAGAGGATGTGGCTGTACTAGATTTTTCTGCCACCTGTACGGCACTAATTTCGCTGCTTAACAGCGTAATCTTTTTGCCGGCTTGATGCTCACAGGTCACTTCTACCAGTTGGCGCGCATCAGAGGTGATCGCCTGCACAATTTTTTGGTAGACAGCCTCAGCATCCTCTACCGTTTTGCGTTGCACCGATAAGGAAACGGGCGTATTTTTCAGAGTGATGTCAATAATGAACATGCAAGACACTAAATCGGGAAATCAGTTCTAGTATCGCAAATCTGGACGCATTCCGTAGATGATTCCCAGGATGATTAAAACATCCATTCCAGAGAAACCCCGACGCGACTATCTTTCCGATAACGGGAATTTTGTTTTTGCAGGTCAGTTGATAGCCGCAAATGGCGTGTCAGCGCATAGCCAAAGGAGAGAGTCGTCAAACCCACTTCGTCACCAGTACGCGGATTCACCCAGGTTTGGGTCAGGGAAATATCAGCGGCTCCGGTACGGGTTGGTACGAGTAATACTCGTAAGCCAACGTTCAGCCCATCAGTCGTATAACGATTTGTTTCTAAATAACGGTAGCCCATCACTGGCGCGACGTTAACGTACCCGCCTAACGGGAGGACGTAATAACGTAAGTCGGCCCCCCAGGCCTCGCGTTTGCCGTTGAAGGAGCTGTAGTAATCACCACTGAGGGTCAACCCAGTACGGCCAATGAAGAGGTCTTCTAGGCCAACATTCATCCCACCGGCTTTATCACTGGACGGGAAATAGGAATAGCCGACCCGTAAGCGAGTCCGAAAACTCGGATCCCGCCTGATATCATCCAGCACATCTGGCACACCTTTAAGCCAGCGTTGTAATAATGGACTACCAGACTCGATTACAGGCGCATCAATTTCTGAAGATGGTGCCGCTGGTGGAGAACTGGCGATCGCACCGTGGTCGCTGGGTGGGGAAGATGCCACAGAATCGGATATCCCTAAGCTAGCGAGAACAGGGGCCGCACCCGTCGCTGGGGGTAGTAAGACAAAGTCCTGCGATCTCGCTTCCAGAGCAGGCAGAGCAACTGGTGAAGAAGTAGGCTGTAAGTCGATCGCCCGCGACGACACAGACGGTAATGCTCCCACAGAATCGACCATGAACGGCAACCAGAGCAGTCCGAAGTAGCTCGCTAAGTGCTTGAGCCGAATGGGGGAACTGAGTTTCAGCCAATCGTGCGGAACGAATCGCAAAGTAAACTCCTAACACATCTGTGGATATTCTCGGATATTACCAATTTTCCCCATAAAAAATAGCTCTGCCTCGTTGCATCTGGCAACTGGGCAGAGCTATTCACAACCAAGGGGCAACTATCAAACTGGAAACCCGAACTTAACGGACGGAACCTTCGAGCTTCGTCGTATCAATTGGCTTCATCAAATAGAGCTTCAGGAACTGCCAGCCATTCGAGACGTAGTAGGGTAACTTCTGGAAGAACTGGAAGAACTTCGGTGTGCTGGAATTAGCAATCGCGGTTAACTTCTCATTGTTGCGAACACAAAGTTCCAGGCGATCGTAGAACTCCGGATTGTTCACATCCAATACAACCGGGAATACACGCGCCGATGTTTCATTCGTCTTCTCAATGACGTACTTGTCGTACTCCCGTGCATCCAACCCGATCACACGATAGAAATCAGCCCGTTGCAAGTCGTTCATGTACATTGTCACGAATACCGACAACAGGAAGAAGCGACACCAGAGCTTGGCCTTCCAATCGTTCAAGAATTGGGGCTGGGAACGCATGATGGCATCAAAGAAGTCACCATGACGGTTTTCATCCTGACACCAGTTCTCGAAGAACCGGAAAATGGGATAAACACGGTCTTCTGGATGAGCCTCCAGATGGCGGTAGATGGTAATGTAACGCCAATAACCAATCTTCTCAGACAGATAGGTAGCGTAGAAGATGAATTTTGGCTCAAAGAACGTATATTTCTTGCTCTTCGTCAAAAAGCCGAGGTCTAACTGAAGATTGAAGTCAGACATCGCCTTATTGAGGAAACCAGCGTGGCGAGCTTCGTCCCGCGACATCAAATTGAAACACTCTGCCAGAACTGGGCTGGTATCTTTCAGGCGGCGACCCAGTTCTTTGTAAAGTAAGAATCCCGAAAATTCAGCCGTGCAGGAACGCTCCAGAAACTCGACAAACAGTTTGCGGGTTTCACCATCAATGTGATCCCACGACTGCTCGAACTCTTCGTCACGGACAAAATGGTGACGGTTATAATCCGCCCGGAACTCATCCAGAATTGCTTGGAGTTCGTCTTCGTTGGCGGCGATACTCATTTTCGCCATCGCATCGAAGTCGGTAGTGTAGAAACGAGGGGTGAGGATCGTATCTTTGGCAGGAGCTTTCACCCCAGGGCGTATCTCTTCAAAAGCAGGTTTTTTAAGGGAATCTACCATGTGTCTTCGTTCGTCTCGATGGGGTCTGCATCTAGAGTGGTGCGCCAGCTTAGCTAGGCACGACCATCTGCCAGGTAGGAAGTTAACTGTAGGA
>CAZGDE010000057.1:21951-23689 GCA_964524315.1 uncultured bacterium | reverse complement strand
GGAGAGCACATAGAGAAGAGGCGTCTATGACATAGCCTGCGATTCGATACAGTACATAGCTTGTAGTTTCTTCACTGAGGGCATCTAGCACTTGCTTACTTAATACAAAGGTTGGACTTTTAGATTTCTCAAGTGCGTCACCTACTTTGACAGGGATAGAGTTAAAGTAGCTGTTAAGTTCAAAGGCTAGAAAATGTAGATTTTGTTCTTCTGAGGCAATCCATTGAGTGAAGAAGGATATTAGAACTTGGTACTGTAAATTACTCAAGCTAATAAATGTTTGATTGAGTCCTTCAACTAACTTCTCCGTTTCTTCATGATTTTCAAAATGCCAACGAACTGCGATTGCTTCAATTAATTGGAGCGAAAATTCTGGTTGATCCTTTACGTAATGTTCTATGCAATAATCGAGCGTGTGGAGTTCTTCAAAAGAGAAAGTTTGCGCTTTGGCAAGCTTAATTAAGGCTTGTTGATACCATTCTTGAGTATATACTTTTCTTGCTAGTCGAAAGAGAGAAGATAATGTGGTCTTCCACACTATAAAATTCGAGTCTATCGCAAGGTCGGTAAAGATTTTTTTAACCTCATCTGTATGGTCTACTAAGTTTTCATAAGCCATAACTAGAATTGCATCGGTTTCAGGGTCGGAAGTAGCTCGTAATATTCCAAATCTGTCTAATGTTGAATGTAAAAGTTTTTGTGCCTCATTTTCTCCATAGTTAAAGTCACCCAAAGCTCGAATTCCAACTCTACGGAGGATAGGTTCGACTCGGTGAGAAAGAGCTAATGCTCGTTGATGTGCTTCTGAAAGATCTATTCTTGCTATCGCTCGTAAGATATTGAAAATTAAACCTGCAGCAGGCAGACTCGCGCGGGACATTAGTAAAGTGTATAGAGTTTCTGCAATACCTTTTTCTCTTACAGAAATCTCTTCGATGGCGTTGTATATTGCTAAACTCCCTCTATCAAAATCAATACTCATCGCATCAAGTACGGAAATAATTGCTTCAGCTTCAATCTGAAGCTGCGGGAGGATTTCCCAAAAAGAATCGTATAGCCCTTGAAAAGAATGCCTTGATTTTTCAGAGTTCCGTAGCACCGATGCTCTAACTACACAATCAGATAAGTTCTTGCCCTTTTCATGAGCAAGCGTCAGTAAAACTTCATTTTCTAAATTGCTCAAAACGTTGATTTTTTGATGTAATCTTTCATTTCTTTTGTGAATTTTTACCAATTCCTCTACATTGAACCAAGCTTCTTCCATAAGACTTACAGCATGACAAATTAAGTACTCTCTTAGGACATCTAAATTAGAGAAAATTATCTTTCCTTCACACCGTGATAAAAAACCAAGCTTGATGGCTTCTTCCACTCCTACTCCTATTTCGTTCAATTGAGATAATTGAATACTAGTTGAGGCTCCTTCATAGATTCTTGCGGTAATCCTTTGTAAGGCAACGTGTGTATTAGGGTTTTCTTCTTGAATTTTTTGCCAGTAAAAAATCATAATCTTGCAGTATATAAATCACTAGTTAAGTTTTGAGTTTGTTTCTTATAGCACCTCTCAGATGAGTAAACCATAGCTGGCGTGGATGGGTAGATGAGGGATGAGCTTCTGCCGTGAGCTTCAGCTGAACGGGTGAAGAAGAGGACAATCTCATTGTTCCTTTCCAAGTCTTAGGAAGTTGTTTTTATTCATTATCGCTTAGAAAAATTGCCAGTTGTTTTTATTCATTAT
>CAZGDE010000057.1:1832-21851 GCA_964524315.1 uncultured bacterium | reverse complement strand
AGTTGTTTTTATTCATTATCGCTTAGAAAAATTGCCAGTTGTTTTTATTCATTATCGCTTAGAAAAATTGCCTCCAAATCCCGATAACCACTCAACACCCGAACGACCTGAATACTATTTGGTCTGGGAAAATAGAAGACAACGTAATCACCCACAAAAAAGCCTCGTAGCGAGGGCAGCAAATCCGCATAGGAATGCCCCATTTCTGGAAATTCTGCGGTTGCTTTCGCCTTGCGCTTGATTTCTGCTGCCAATCGTCTTGCCGCCGCAGGATTGTCACGGGCAATGCGATCGACAATTTGCTTCAAATCCTGCTTGGCTTGAATAGAGAAGAAATAGCGGCTCATGCACCAGCCTGTTCAATCCGGCAAATATCCGCTTCTAACTCAGCGAAGACTGCATCACCATCCACCACTTCCCCGCGCTCAATCTGCTCCACGCCAACCCTAATTTCCTTTCGCAACGTCTCCAGCTTGATTTGCTGGATGCGATCGCGATCTTCCAATAACCGCAATGCCTCGCGCACCACTTCACTGGCAGACAGGTAACGTCCGCTTTTGACTTTTTCCTGAACAAACTGTTCCAGTTCTGGCGTAAGTGAGACGTTCATAGCGAAGCGCATGATGGAGTAATACCCTTCATTTTGCTGTAAATAGCAAAGATTGACAAGGTTTGTTATTAGGAACAGATAAACAGCCAAAGCGGTTAATAGATGGTGATGAAGTTGCATTGCCGATCAGTTTGGTATTGCCAGATAAACGCTGACCTGTGCCATACGTCAGCCAGATGACGTTCATAGGCTCGTAGAGTGTGGTCCTTAAGCCCCTCTATGAAAGCCTGTTTCCGATACGTTCTCTCGACCGTCCTTGCAGCCCTGCTGGTCTTTACTGGAATTTTTGGCAGTCCATCAATCGCTAAAGCTGCTGAAGCATACGTTCCAACCGCAGACTATAACGGTGCTCCAGTTCCAGATTGGAGTAGCCTCTCTTTCTCAAGCCTCCCGACACTTCAAGACGGTGGCAATATCAACATTCCAGCCGATGCGGTGAACCAGCTTGGGTACAATCCGTCTCGCAGTTGGCAAGCTGACTCATCGCTGGGCGATGTCCTGATGCTGGGTGACGTTCAAGATGACTTTGGTTTTCAAGGGTTCAGCTTAAGCGACATTGCTCAGTTATCAGGACTGGATTTAAACACCATTAGTCTAAGCAACTTCACCCTGGCTGGAAGACAAACAATCTCCAGTCTGACACGCACAATCCCTAGCTTAGGGAATCTGAGTTTGGAGCAGGTCAAACCCTTTGCAGACCTGGTGAATGGAAATCTAACCCAATCTGCCCTGAAGGATTTGGATTTGAATGACTGGGGTGGACAGATGCTTGCTGCCCCAATCTCCGCGATCGCCAACAACCCTGTGTTGGGCAGTCTCTCGCTAGACAAGTTACCACTCGACCAATACAGCTTCGACCAAATTCCTGATCTAGCTCAGGTTCAGCTCGGCAACTTTCAGGACTGGCAAACCGCTTTTATCAATGGCGTACCAGGACTTTCTCAAGTTGCATTCTCCCGGTTTCCACTGAGTCCAGGACAGTTTCTCGGTTTCGTTGCGACCCATGACGTGACCTATGGCGGCGATCGCTCTCATCAAGAATCGCGTCAGACTCCCACAAAATTCTCAATTACAGGTAGCAATAAGGTTGGATTTCAATACCCCTGTGCCCAATCGCAAGGGTGTGACTATATTGAGCTGAGATCGCCGCTTAGTTTGGGGTCAGCCGGTGCTCCTGAGTTAAATAATGCTCGATGGATTCGCGGTGGCAAAGGACCAGGAGAGCAAATGGTGCGGGGTGGAGAAGGCATCCTCGGTCAGCTTAACGGAGGGAAAGAGCCGACTGGACGACACCCGTTTGGTCCTGCCTTCAAAGTTGTTTTAACCCAGACAGATGAATCTTCTGGCACTGGGCAATTTAGCCTGTATTTTCGAGTCTGTCACCGGGGAGCGATCGACCTGGGTTGTACACCTTACTTCATCGGTCCCATTCCCTTCCTGCCAACTAAGGAAAAGGGCATGGTGTTTGTCGGTTTGACTCCCATGACTCCGCCCGCAGGCATTGAGCCGCCTGAAACTCCTCAAGAAGTACAAGACCTGATTGACCAATATGATTCAGGCTCAAGTAGTGACAATTCAGAAACCTGCCAGATTGATCCAAGTAAGCTAAATGCCGTGAGTCGAGCTGCACTATCTGCTCTACCAAATGGCGAGATGCAGAAAGCGGCAAAATATATGCCTCACATCATGCAAGCATGTGCGAAAGCTGGGGTGACAGACAAAAATCAACTTGCCTATATTCTCGCTACGGCTGAACACGAGACGGATCACTTCAACACAACCAATGAATATAGTCGCGCCATGTATGACTCCTGCGGTTGGGGTGAAGGATTGATTCAAGTAACGTGGTGTGAGAACAAACGGAAAGTTTTCCAGAAGCTAGGGTTGCCTAGCTACAAGGGGTTAAGTGACAAGCGGTTACACCAACCTCAAATCGCTGCGGATGCGTTGTGCCGTGGCATGAAAGAAGGTTGGTATACCAATCGCAATATTGGACAGTGTATCAGTGGCTCTAAAGCTGATTTAGCCTGTGCTCGTGGTGTTGTCAATGGAGACTACGGCAAAGTTGGTGGAACGGTTAACCAAAAGTATCGACGGTTTGAGAAAGCGTTGCGATCGACCAATGGAACCAGTACTGCTGGAAAAGATATTTCTGGAGCAGTTGTTTGTTCATCTCCAAATGGTTCTCCTGGAGGCTTCACTGGAGGTGGTGCAAAGAATGAGCGGATTATGCAAAGTGTTCAAAAACTGAGAGGAATGAATACGAGTATGGGTCCCAAAGGAGGGCGGGAAGCTTGTGCCTGGGCAGTCAATAAAGTGCTTGCAGATGCAGGCATCGCTCCAATTGGTTCCAACCCAGACTATGTCCCCTCTGTCGCGTCTGCAATGAAATCCGGTCGGGGAACTCGTGTTGCGCCTTCTCAAGCGAAAGCTGGAGATATCATCCTGGCAAGAGGCTATGAGCATATTGGAATTTGTCAAAACGACGGTTGCACTCGTGTTCTATCCAATTCGTCCAGTCGAGCAACATTTTCCTGGCAATCCGATCGCAACTTTGGAGGTAGCTACAACAACAGTTCCCATCTGGGCGAAGCTCCAACCGAAGAAATCTATCGCGTGAAATAAAGAGGTTCTATGAAAATACATCAAATTCAGCGTCAGCTTGCTTTAGCGCTTCTCTGTGGCATTGTGATCGCTGCCAGTATCCTAATCGAACCCTGGATTCATCCCGATCAGGCTGTCATAGCGCGTCAACCTCAGGTTGTTGCAACCAATGCTGCGGATTCAAAAGCAATTGGGCAAGCGGCTCTCAAGTATCTCAACTCACGAGGGATTAAACCCGATGCAGCGCTCGCTGAAGTTGCCCAAGTCAATGGATATGCACTGGTCGGGTGGACGCGAGCGGAAATGGCTGGCAATACCCTATTAAAGCGAAACGGTAATCGCTGGACTGTAGTGACATCGGGTGGTGGCTCTCTGGGCGTACAGGGATTGGTAGAAGCTGACGTTCCCAAGCAAACAGCAGAGAAGTTGATGGATCAATACGATCCAAATTGGCGTAAGCAATAAGGAGGCTTTGAAATGCGACGAAGAATAAGACTCGCGATCTCCGTGCTGGTACTTGCAATTGGCTGCTTTTTTGCGCTGCGTGCCTATACGAAAAGCACCGTGCCCAATCTTCCCAATGCCGCTACTTTGTTTCAATTAGTTCGTCCCACACTAGAGCAGAGTGGTGTTCCGTTGCGTTTACCGACCTATATTCCGGCTGAAGGACAGCGCCCAACAGCAGAGGGGTATTCACCAGCATCCATTAGCGCAACCGCTCCACAGCCTCAGCCTGAACGAGGGTATTTAGCCGTTCTGGGCTACTCGCCTGATTGCAATGGTGGCAATGCTTGCCGATTTGGAACTGTTTCAGGTGGAATGAAGCCTTCTGAATCCATTGAGAACTCTTTTGAGCGAATCCTATCTGAGCAAAGCCAGAGCAGTTTTCAGGAGCATCGATCTACAGAACCATTGTCACGAGCCAAACTCGCGAATGGCATTGAAGGTTGGTTCCTACCCTGGGTTTGTCGCCACGTTTGCACGGATGCCCAAGTGGTGTGGGATGAGTATAGCTACCGCTACTCAGTTGGGGTGAAGCTGGGCGATCGCGCGTCGCTCATTAGAATGGCAAACTCTGCGATCGAGGCAGGTAGAAAATGAAGTGGTGGCAACGCATTCTGGTAATTCTGCTGTGTTGTGGCATCTGGTTATCTAACCTAATGCCTGCTTCAGCTACAGTGAGTGCCAATCTAGAGAGAAGCATTTTAGAGGTCATTGACAACCACCCAGAAGCCATTCTCAAATCTCTATCTGCTTATCAGCGCCAGCAGCGGGAACAACAGGCACAGGCACAGATGCAGGTGCTTGAGCAAATCCGGCAGCAACTTCCGCAACTTCTTGAAAATTCTCCTGTTTTAGGAGACCGTCAAAGCGCTGCTGTCACTTTGATTGAATTTGCCGATTTTGAGTGCCCGTTCTGTATTCAGGCGCATCTAGGTCTAAAGCAACTGTGCGATCGCTTCCCGACACTGGCATTTGCGTACAAGAACCTGCCACTGGCTGACATTCATCCACAATCAATACCAGCGGCAAAAGCAGCATGGGCGGCTGGACGACAAGGCAAGTTTTGGCAGTACCACGATGCCTTGTATGAAACAGAGGAACCGTTGGATGAGGCGGTCTACCTGAAAATTGCCAAAAAATCAAATTTAGATTTGAGCAGATTTAATCGCGATCGCCAAAGCATTGCAGCATCACGAGCAATTGCTCAGGATTTGCAACTTGCAGCACAGTTGCAAATCACTGGCACTCCATTCTTTCTTGCCATTAGCTCGACAAATATTGAAGCGGTCTCTGGTGTTGATTTTGAGCGTCTTGAATCTATTCTGGATCAAGCCATTCCCAGATGAGAAAATGATTTTGTTCTTAGCTACTCACTTTGCTGGATCTAAGTCAAGTCCAATTACCCAGATTATATTCATCAGAAAGGTTGTGAAAGGAACTGAAACCTTATCTGGAGGTCTATCGGTTGCTGTAGGTATCAGCATTGCCAGAAACCAATAGAGCGACCATTTGAACTTGGGCTTATCCGCAATTAGAGAATTTGAAGAATTTCCCTGGCTTGAGTTTGAGGAGAGATGAGCGTACAGCTCAATCAGTGTTGTATAGTCCAAGCTGGTTTTTTGATCCTTTTTACTGCTATCGTCCGTTAGCAATATGGGAGTGTGACGAGAAGTACTCATCGTTGCTGCTTTTGCAAACGGGAGCGTTCTTCGTCGATGCTTCAGTTTTTGAATATTGAAAGGAGTAAAAAGAGTTCTGGAAACGTGAGCTACAGGAATGGCTTGATTCAATTGTGTTGCTGGATCAACTGTAATCCAGCCCTCGCTGGTGTTTTGCCGGATCCCAAAGTGAAGGTGAGGTCCGGTTGAATTGCCTGTGCTGCCAACTGCCCCGATAGGCTGACCCTGTTCGACCCACTGACCTGGTTGAACAAAAATTTCTGATAGGTGAGCATACAGCGTTTCTTCCGTGCCGTCCTTGTGCCGGAGCGCGATTGCTAATCCGTAACCTCCCTGCCACTGGGCAGCCACAACTTGTCCAGAGTGTGCCGCAATGACCATTGCACCCATTGGTGCGCCAAGGTCAATTCCTGCGTGAAATCGGCTCTCACCACTGATTGGATGGATTCGCCAACCGAAAGAAGACGTAGTTGAAGCCGCAACTGCCAATGGAAAAATTAGTCTCAAGTTGTTCCGCACTAACGGCGGGTGGGATGGTGATTGCTTAACTTTTGGTGCAAGGAAGAACTCTCGACTTGAAGGCGTGCTGGTCAGTGCAAATGGGCTAATCGTTAGTGCTCTCCTATCACTTCTACGTGGCGGTGGCAGTTGACGGGAGCTTGGTTGTAACGAGATGGAGTTTTTGTTCAGGATGCTGGGGCTGGCACTTTCTTCTGTTGTTGGTTGATCTTCTTGAGATAGCGTTGATTGAGATGCTTCGGTTGGATTAAGCGATACCTGGATGGTCTCCGCCTCAATTTCATCAATCCGTTGAAGTAGTTCTGTTTGAATGTCCGCAGAGAGTAGTGGATTTTGCGCCGTCTTACGAGCCAGTTCAAACTTTCCAGTTTCGGCATAATGCAAGGCTGCCACGACCAAATACTCCTTGAGGCGTTCAGCTTTGTCCTTGTTCTCTTGATCCAAAACATCTATCAGTTGTTGCTCTAAAGCTTTCTGCCGTTCTGACTTGGCTTCTGGCTTAGTTAAGTCTAGCTCTGGATTTGAATCCGACTGCTGAGGAATGCTCTTCGTCTCCTTGAGAGTTTCTGGCTTTGCTTCTAATTCTTGCTCACCTATCTGTTGCTCACCTGTTTGTATGGCTTGATTATGAATTGTTTCAGGTGTTGGAACTGGTTGATCTGTCTGTATTGATGTTTTTGTCGGTTCAATGTGTTGTTTGATCGCAGGCTCAACCGTTGATAGTGTTGCTAATCCCTCTGCTGTCGGATCGGCTTCTTTTGGAGCACCGATCATCGGCGAACTTTTGGGTGCAGGTTCTTTAAGGACTGCTACATCAGCAGCCTTCCCAGACTCGTAAATAGCTGGTGGTGGAGCAGGTTGGGCGGAAATCAAGGCGTTCTCCTGTCAAGAGTGCGAGGAATTAATTAGAATTAAAGTTTTTCAACTGGAGGCTCCAGCACAACTCCAAATGGTTAATCTGCTGAAATCGTCGAATTACTTGCTGCTCGATCAGGTAATGTCGTCTGAATCGTTGAGGCAACAGGATTGGAGGCTGTTGTGGGTCAAACAGAGGCTGCTTGAGGTATTGCCAAAGAGGGAAAGTCATTTTGCTTCATCCGGCGCGAGTGAGTTAAAGGAGTCCAAATCGAGACAGATGCAAGCGGAGTGAAGCACGTCCCACAATGGCATCACGCGGGACAAAGCCCCAAAGATGGCTGTCATAGCTTTGATTTCGGTTATCTCCCAATACGAAGTAATGGTCTTGGGGAATTGTGACCGGACCATAGGCATAGTTCGGCTGTGCTTGGAGATAGGGTTCCGAAAGTGCCTGCCCATTAACAAAAACTTGCCCATTTTTTACCTGCACCACATCACCTGGTAATGCGATGATGCGCTTAATGTAATCTCCATCCAGGTTTTGATCTTTTAATTCTGCTGGTGCTTGAAATACGACAACTTCACCTTGTTGGGGTGGACGAACGTGATACGACAACTTCTCCACGATGACGCGATCGCCCTCATGGAGTGTGGGTGTCATGGACCCGGACGGAATATAGCGAACTTCAGCAACAAAGGTATAAACTCCCAATGCCATTAGTAATCCAAGTCCTGCTGTCTTGGCAGACTCAATCCATTCGTTCTTTGAAACTTGTCTTGGTTGAGATGCAGTTTGTGTTGTCATAGCTGTTGTTTCACAATGAAATTGCAACTAATCCGATCGCGGCGATCAATCCTTTGAGCCAAAGGGGGAGCGGTAGCGGTGGCGCAATGCCTACAGCAGTCAATCCACACGCAATCGCAAGAAAATTATCAGCGCCAATTACAGACGCTCCTGTAATTAGGAGAAAACCTGTTAAGAGCCAACCGAGAAGGTTTTGCACAGAAGCGAGGGACATCCTTTATCCCCAAATGTTTTTATGTTGTTGCTGGGCTGAAGTTTGTGCTTGTTGTAAAGCGTTTCTAACCTTATCGGGTAACAGTCTGAGTTGTGCCTTATCCAATTTCGCCAGTCCATCTGCTACTAACACTTGTTGAATCGATGTCCCGTTTGGAAGCTGAGCGATCGCTCTAGCCTTCCCTCCTCCAATGACTGATGTGATGGTTAGATCAACTTGCTGGTGGGAGGACTGCAATAGCATTGCGATGACTCCATTTGCTTGTGCTTGCCACTTGGAGTCAATCGGCATGATGCCTGCTAATGTTACTTGCCGTTGAGATTGATCTGGGGCGTGCAGTGTCCAGATTTCACCATGAATCGTCTCAACGGTGTAGCGAGGGATGGAGGGCTGAGAGAATTGCCGCTCCAGATGCTTTGCCAGTGGAACCCAAGTCGGAACTCCAAGCTTGACTCCAAATGGCAGCAGGATGAGTGCAACACAGAAATAGAAAAGAGGTCTGGTCATCACTGTCACCGTAGCCAGTGGTTGAGGAAATCGAATTCCTTCAGCAGGATTTGCTTGAGATACCGCCAGTTCCCTGGTTGGATCTGCGATTGTTCTGATTCCAGGCAGGAAGCGTGTTGCAATGGTTGTTGCCGCAAGTCTCCTACGCTTAACATAATCGCAGTTAGTTGCAACTCAAGCTGACGCAACAAGTCCAGGTGCTTTCTGCCGATTGGTCGATTTGAAAAAATCTCGATCGCACAAACAGCGGCATCCACCTGTTGTGTTAAGTGGTTAATTAAGTCTGTGTCACTGTATTCGTTCAACTCAACAGCAACGCTTTTATTCGCAGATTCAGTCATTGCCGTCGCTACCTGCTGTTCTATTCCTTTGAATAAAATCCCAAATGCCGTTTGCATTGCAGTTTTGTCTTCGTCTGATAAATCTTCGGTAAGAGTTGGGTCTTCAAACACCGTATTCAAAAAGCTATCAAGCGGTTGAGGTTGGCTCATAACAGGAGTTCTCAGGCAGCGAGTAATCATCTATTCACAACATTAGAGAATCAATCTGGCTGTGGTATGGCATGGGTCTGCTTTTATCTGGTTAGACTGTCGAGGGGTTACTCTCTCTCCTCGTAGTCAATCGGGAGCTTGTCCTCAATGTCAAAGCGGGTAGTTTGCTCATTCACAACTTCTACGCCGCTGGTTTCCACATCCGGAGGTGTTTCCGTCAGTAGAGGATTGCTGTTCTCTAACCTTGAACTAACTACAGGCACTTGTGTTTGGACAATAGCCAGATCCATACGTGTTTGCCCAATAATTCCTGGTTCGCGTTCAGTTAGTGACTCTTTCGCCTGGAGCCACGCTTGCAAGGATTGGAAGTAGGCGATATCATCCAGGTTGATTGCGCCCAACTCATTGAGTCCCTCTAGTTGCCATCGACCTGCATTCAAATCATAATGCTGATGATGATTGATGGCGGACACCATCACAGTATCGTCTCGCTGCATCCAAAGGGTATCAGTAGTTGAGTTATAGCCGACTTGATAATCTCCCAAACCATTGATGACATGATTTTGCTGCAATTCATCCAGTCTCACTACTCCCTGTGCTTCTTGATAAGAAAATGCCTGTTCAGCGATCGCCAGCAAGACATTTGCCCGGTCTTCCTGTTGACTCCAGTAGGTTTCCTCCCATCCGTTCGTTGAGTTCTGTGCGGTTTCCTCTGCCAAGCGTTGGCATTTTGTTACCCAGGCTCCTATATCTGACCAGGTTTTTACATCTTCTTGAGTCACTCCTTGATCAATGGATAAATTAAGTTCTGTTCCTTCTCGTTGGAGATTATAGCTTCCTGTTCCATCGTCCCGACTGACAATGTAAACTTTGTCCTCAACCGCTACCTGGTAAAAATATTCAGTGCTTTCTGGTGACAGCTTGTAGGCGGTTTCACCCTGGCTGGCGTAATACTCAAATAGTTGTTCAGCGACGCTAGCAAGTGAAGCGCGATCGTCTTCAGTAACGGCGTGAGCTTGATTCCAATGTTGCTGCGCCTGTTGTTGAACGGCTCGTAAATCAATATCTTCAGCAATATCTTGTTGTTTAAGGTAGTCTTGCAGCGCTTGAAAATCTTGAAGCTGTGCTTGGGTGATTTGGGTGTCGGATTCAGGAACGAACGCCTGCTCGTGGAAGTTAATGCGCCAGTCGCTATCATTTGCTTCAATCCATAAGGCATCAGAGTCTGGATCGTAAACCAGGGTGTGCTTGTCCCCGTGGTATTGCCAGCCCTCGTCATCGGTTGGCTCAAGCCATCCGTACTGCTCGGCTAAGGCAAACGTGCGCTCCAAAATTGGGCGAATCTCATTGGCTCTTTGTTCCTGATCTTGCCAGTACTGCGGATCTGATATCTCAGGCATGATTATTTCCTTCCTCCCAATTTGATGAGGACATCATTAATACGGCTGTTAATGTGGCTCATTCCTTTGGGATGGTATTGAATGAGCGATGCGGTGAGGGACGCGGTGCAGAAAATGATGAGAACCACCTCAAGGGGTTTGGCGAAGTTCCATTTCTTCTTGCCAATTGGAATCTCCAGCCACGGTTGGCTTTGATTTCTGTTCGGTTCGAGCGTTGAAGATGACTCGGTCTGAATTGACTTCGAGTTCGTCGGGGATGTTGGGAATGCTTTCAGTTGTGCTTTCAGTTCGAGGACGCTCTGATTTGTCTGCTTCAGTTGTTCGGTAATCAAGTCCAGACGTTGCCCAGTTGGGTCTTCCACTTTCTGTGGAAGCGGTTGCGGCAAAGACTGCTTCAAGTCTTCCAAAGTCTCCTGCAAGTTGAGCAAGGGTATCTGAAGATCGGTTCGCTTGGACGTTGTCTCCAGCAATTGTTTGAGTGTGATCAAACTCTTGGGCAAGGGTTGGAGCAGGGTAATCAATTGCTCCATCTGCTCGGCTGTAGCAGGTGCTGGAGTTGCCCACCCTTCCCATAAATTGGGAGGGCTTGGTTTCGATTGAGGATGAGACCGTCCCAGGTCCTGACGGTAGTTGCTTGCCTGATTGTTCGTCGGTGCTGTTGTCACCAGATCGCTCTGGACTGGGGGTCTCGATGTCTGCTGTCCATTGATCGGTTTCGAGGGTGACTCCAGTAACGGACCCGCGATCGCTGATTTCTGCGGCATCTGAGTTGTCTGTACCGCCGCCTTCGGTTGAGGGACTTCCAGTACCGTGCCTGCTGGCGGTGATTGTAATGTCGGCGGAGAGAGTGAGGTTGCCTCCTTCGCTTCTGTAATCTTGTCTTTCATTTCCTGAAAAATCATGGTCGTTATTTCCAATCAGAAGAGTCGGGTGGTGGTTAATCGCCTGCTGTAAATCAGCGAAGCTCACCTGTCCGGGTTGTTGCAGGACTAAACGCTCAATTTCTTCACGGTGAAAATTGATGCCCTGTTCAGCTAACACAGCTAGGCTTTGAGTGACCAGGGTTGGGGCGAGTTCCTTTGAGGTCTGAGTCATGAGTGGATGAATCGGAGTGATTTGCAGCATTTGAGCGGCAATGGTTTGCTCTTGCCAGTGCTTTAACAGGTCAGACCGAGGGACATCCTGTTTGCGGCTACGAGTTACACGGGTAGCTGCCCACTCCTTTGTTTTGCTGCTGGCATCCACTCCAACAGCCGCTTCAATTTGCTGGGTACGGGTGCTAAACGCTTTAAGTTGATGGTCAGAAAATCCTTCTAAATCCCAAAGTCCGTAACGCTGATCCGTGATGTGAATTCGGTAGCCCAGGGCTTGAACCTGCAATGCCAACTCATTCCGGTAAATCTGACCCAGTAGCATTTTGGCTTGATAAATTTCAGCATTATCCAGGCTCTGCCACCTGCGGTTATCCGGTCGGCGCTGAAGATTCAAAATGACATTATGAGTGTGAAGCTGTGGATCGAGGGAACGGCTGGTGTCGTGGTGGAAACTAGCGATCGCTAACTCCCCGGTTAGCGCCTTGCGTCGTTTGCCTCCTTCCCGCAAGCAAACGATGGCGTAACGGTTTTCCAGGACTTGCAACATCGTCGCATTCGCCTGCTGTTGAGCCGCTTCTAATCGGTGGTCCCCAAATACCAACGCCTGAATGCTGACAGATTTAGGCGCACTGGCGGTCACATCCATTCCAGCACGTTCAATTGGAGAAGCTTTGTTGGCATCTTTGGCATTGAGTTGCTGTTGATGCAATCGAAGTTTGTCAATCAATACTTCTCCCGTGGCTGCTCTGCCATTGAGCAAGTTTTCCAACTCAAATGGGTTGACCGCTCCTCCCACACCCAACGGCTGCAATAACTTTCCACTCCACTGAGATGACTGGATCTGGCTAGAAGCATTTTGAGATGCGTAATAGTGGCTGGCATGGGATGGAGAGACATTGGTCAGTGAGACAACCATCGATCGCTACCTCTGTGCTAAGGTTTCTGCTTCAATTTGCTGTAGCCGCAGCTTTAGTGATTCAATCAACTCTTTTCGTTTCAGTTTGAGCGCATCACTGGCTGTGTCTGTCGCCACGCATTCAAGCAGCACGAAACAGGCTTCCTGGGTTTTCTGAAGCAAGGTCAACGGATTCAGGTGCAATCGCTGGTCGTCTACTTGTTCTTGCATCGACTCCACTCGTTCCATCAGTTTTTCCATGAGCGGTGTGGCGGGTTGGAAGTTTGTGGAAACAGATGGAGGTGTATTGGAGACAGCCGACTTTTCACGAAAGCTCCCATCTGGAAGTAATTGGCATCCAGCTTCCTGGGCGGCTTTGCCCAGTCGAATCCAGTCGCGGATGACATGAATCGGTTTTGCTCCGCGATCGCTGGCGATTTGTTCAATCTCCTGCCCTTCCGCGATTGGCAGGGTGATGTGGAAATCTTTGGACGTTTTGGTGCTCATGGAAATGGTGCTTGGAAATGGAAAGGAAATGGAATTTCCATCAAGCCGTTGGGTGTGGGAGGTCAGAGGATGTGAATGTTGGAATTTCCATTCCTCACCGTACCGCTGCCATCTGACTAAGAGATGGCACAAATCTGCTAACTTCGCGCTAAATCCCAGACCAGTGCCATACGCCAGTCAGATCATCGGTTTAGTCTGAAAATAATGAAGCTCAAAAGGCTTATCTGAATTCGCTTTTAGACGGGTGCCGACCATCGACCGACCATTCAACGACCTAAAAAAGCAGTTCTGAGCCACCTGCTGACCATCGACCGACCATTCAACGACCAAAGAGGTAACAAACAAGCAATGGTAAGTGTTACAGCCGTACCTATTTCAACATCGACACCGGAGAAGCCTTCTACGATTTACCTCGCCGGGGACTTAGGCAAGTCTGCCTGTAAGTTTCTCTATTGGAATACTTCAGACGAGCTTCAGCCACTTTGGTTAGGGTCTGATGTCGCAGAAGGAGTCAATCCCGCTGTCATTCGCAAGTTCGATGCGGCTGGAGATTTGGCTGAGTCTGCCTGGTTGCAACAGGGTGATAGCACAATTCTGGTAGGCAACTCTGCTGCGGATTACGGTAGCAGCTTTTCAGCGGATAAAGTTCAAGTTGCTGCCTATCAAGTGGTTGCAGCCCTGGGTTTAGCAGCAACCCATCTGGGGCTTCAAGCGTACAATGCTGTCATTTCCTTGGCGGTTCCACTCAACGAGTATCGCTTCAAGGCGGAGATTGAAACCCGGTTGAAAGAGATTGGCAACGGTGTTGTCTTTTGTGGACAGCAGCAACAATTTACTGTGACTTCTTCCTTCTACCCGGAGGGGACAGGACTATACCTGCTCCACAAAAAAGAGCGAGAACAAGCGGTTGCGGCTCCTTACTTCCGACGAGTGGTGGTCTTGATGATGGGGCATCGCAATTTGTCTGTGTTGGTGTTTGAGGGCTGCAGACTCAACGCGAATCAGTCTCAAACCAGTGACAATTTAGGATTCTGGAATTGCTTCAAGGCAGATGCAACCTCCTCTGGCATCCGGGAAGCCGATTACCCCTCACTCATGGCGGCAGTGACCAGCGGCAAAGCGCAACAGCTTTCTAAGGTGGCAGGTGGATTAAAAGATTTCTCAACGGCATCTCAAGCAGTCAAAGAAGGGTTGATGAGTCGAGTGGAAACCTTTTGTCGTGATAACGTAATGGATTTATTGATTAATAGCGATCGCCAGACGGATGTGTTGGTAGGAGGAGGAGTGGCGCATGTGATGCGCTCTGAATTGCGAGACTACTTCACCCAGTTGGGGTTAGCTGAAAATTTGTACTTTGCCGATGGGATCGGCGGACGACTGCTGACCCTGGCAGAGCAAACCCGTAATGCTCAAGGAGATCTGGCGCGTCCGCTCCGGTTTGCGGATGTGTATGGGTTAGCTCAGGCGTTGGCGGGCAAAGTAAATCGTGGACGTTAGAGAAACAATGGCACTTTCAAGAGTTGCTAAGAAACAGACGGGGAGATCGCGTCGGGAGTTTTCCTACAAGGCAGAGGACGGTACGACCGTTGCTCTTCTGATTGATTACTTCAATGGCAAGCTTGCCTCTCTTCTTTCAATTCGGGAGGGCAAACGTCGAGCACTGGAAGCGATGTCGGGTTTTTGGCAAGCCTATGCGCTCCGGGCAAGTGGCGCGGAGATTGATCAGCAAAAGGAAGCTGCCCGGTATTCGATCACGGTATTAAGCCAGCAAATTCGGGCAATTTGTGAGGACTTTGGAGTCGTGTCGCCCTTCACCGAGTCTCTGCCAATCGCCAACGCTAACTCAACGGTGCTTGATGCTTTGGTGCAGCTCCTGCAATCTGGCTCATCCACGACTCAGCAAGTTTCACCAGTAAAATCTGCCCCTGAGTCAACTCAAAACGCTCGCTCAGTTTTAGAAGCAGACAGAGTGTCTATGGGACTGGAAGCCATTTATGTTGATGACGACGAACTATTAGGAGACTTGGCATGACTGAACTGATCAATGGCGTGATGATAACCACTGGCATTGTGGCGATCGCCCTGCATGGGTTTGCCCTCACCAAGCAGAAGAGAAATCGCCGCCCCATTCGCTATCTTCCTCCAGCACGCTCTCAGAAATGGATTGAGCCATGATGCCATCACCGCTTGGACGTTGGGTCGCGATGAGTATGGTCGGGATTACAGGAGTTGTCCCGCTTACATTTTTTGCTGGAGCATCAGCACAAAAAACAACAGCTCAACCTCAAACCCCAACAACTTTCTCTCCAGAGGTAATCGCACCAACTCCCTCAACAACAGCCAGTTTCTCAACGACACAATTCACGTCCACAAAACAGTCATCATCAAAACACTTCCCAAAGGGTGCCAAGCCTTCTGACAAAATATCCAAAAGCAAGCCGAAGCTATCGACGGCAAGATCGACTGACGTTCCAACGGCTGAAGCTGCATTAGTCCAACAGCAGATCGCTACTCCAACATCCATGCTTATTCGAGTGCGGATCTCATCTCACCCTGATCAGTTGGAAATAGCCACCTCAACTTCAGCAGAGATTATTGACACCAATGGTAAGGGGATTGCTGGTCTAAGACCTGATCAGCCTTACTCAGCAGAGATAAATTCCAATGGTTTACAGGTTGGCTCTCAAACCATTCCTAATGGTGCGTTCATTAATCCGGGTTCAGATGGCTTGACGTTTGTAGATGGGCATTGGTACCGGGGTGTAATGCAGCTTGTGTATGACGGAGAACACTTGCTTGCCATTAACTGGGTTGATCTGGAGCAATATCTGTATGCAACGGTTGGAGCAGAGATGCCTCCGTCCTGGGATGTTGAAGCACTCAAAGCCCAAGCGATCGCTGCCCGTTCCTATGCTCTTTCATTTTTAGAGCAACCTGCCAGTCCGTACTTCGATCTTGGCAATGGTGAATACCATCAAGTCTATCGGGGTGTTGAGGCTGAAACTGAATCGACGATCGCTGCTGTAGACTCTACTCGCGCTCAAGTACTGACCCAAAACGGGCGGATTTTAATGGCGCAGTATGCCTCCACGGATGAGGTTAGCCGTGAGGCTCATGGGCGAGTGGGCATGAGCCAAACAGGAGCACAGAATTTGGCGGAAGCAGGCTATCATCACGCTTCTATTCTTCAAACCTATTACCCATCTGCTCAACTCTCACTGCTATCCACAACCAGCAACTAATGTCAGACATTTCCTGACCAGTGCCATATCGGTGCAAGATCGCAGATTTAGTTTGAAATTATTGAGCGTAAATCAGAGGTCATTCAGTGCAACGTTTTCGCTGGCAACAACTCCTACCAACCGCTTGCGCGACTCTTGCGCTATCGGCTTTGCCGTGCGCCCTTGCTCCGTCTCTCTGGCTTGCAGGAGTTGCCCACGCAGGCGATTCTTTACCCAATTCCTCCATTTCCGCTGATCTGCCTCCAATTGAGAAATTGAAGTTGCAACTTCAGCAGCGATCGCCCTCACCAACGACATCCGAAGCGGCTTCACCAGAGGCATCAACTCCTCTAGTCACACCAGTTCCGGTTCCTTCTCCCCAAACAACACCCGCTTTATCCGAAGAGAAGCCGCAGAGCCACAGGGCGAACCTGCCGCTTTTGCTGTTGATGAGTGGAGGTGCTATAGGTGTTGTTGCGATAGGAGTGACTTTTACTAAGAGAGGCGATCGCAACTCCAAACTCAATTTGTATGAGCGGCAGGAGGATATTTCTGATTCCGTTCATGTGCCTGAAACCAGCGTTGATGAGTCTCCCAAAGCAAAGGAGCAACTTCCCCCCTTTGCTTTAGCAGATGGGTTGGAATTTCTCCTATCAGGTGACCTCAACGGTTGGAACCAGTGGCGTGAGGCGTATCCAAATCAAACGTTGAACTTATCTAAGATTGACCTCTCCGGTCGCTCTTTGCCGGGGTTTAACCTCTCCCGCGTTGATTTGTCTGCCTCAAACCTAGACCGTACCGATCTCTCCAGTGCTGACTTGAGTTATGCCAACCTCAATGCTGCCCGGTTGCAGGGAGCAAAATTAACCAGTGCCAAGCTTGCCTTCGCCGATTGCCGTAGAGCTTTACTTCAAGGAGCAGACCTGTCATTTGCTGACCTGACTTACGCCACGCTGAATGAAGCCAATCTGATTTCGGCTCAACTCAAATCCGCTAATCTCAGCCATGCTCGCTTGATCAATGCCAATTTGTCCCATGCCTTTGCGAAATGGGCAATCTTGCAGTCTACGGTGATGACGCAGGCCATCGCCCAGCGCACCAATTTTGAGGTGACCCAAATGATGGGCGTAGAGCTGCAAAGAGCAGACCTCTCTCATGCTGATTTCAGGTATGCCCTGCTCTATGGCGCGAAAACTGAAGGCACCAACTTCACTCAAGCAGATTTTCTGGGTGCACAGATTGAAAACTGGCAATGCGACCAGTGGACTAACTTCTCTGGAACCGTTTTAGAGGAAGAAGCCACTCAAGCTCTTCCTGCCGCACCCGCAATCTCTCAGCCTGCTGACTGGATCTTGTCGCAGGTTGGAGCGATGGAGTACCCCGAAATCACTCCTAAAGCTGCCTAGCGGGTTTTCTAACCTCAACCGAAACAAAAAGGATATTTCTATGAACAACATCTTTCTGACTGGAACTCTGACCCGTGCTGAACTCCGGCATACACCCCAAGACCAAACACCAATCTGTGAATTCGACCTGGAATTTCAGTTTGAGCGTAGAGATGCGGTGGTTCGAGAAACTGTGACGGTTACGGCTTGGAATGATTTAGGAACAGACGTTTACAATCGATTTCCGGTTGGTAGTCGAGTCTTAATTGAAGGGCTGACCCAAATTGAGCAGGTTCCGGTTGCCGAAAATCGCACGATTTCACGGTTGAGTATCCGGGCATTGCGGGTTCAAAGTGCATCCCCAGAGCAGAATCTTAATAGTGTGCTGCTGGTTGGGTACGTCGGAGGCGATCCAGACCGCAAAGACCAGGAGTCAGGAAATGTGGTCGCCAATGTTTCGCTGGCGATCAATCGACCCAAATCGGAAGAACCCGACTGGTACTCGCTGGAGTTATGGAATAAACGAGCTGAAGTTGCGATGAACTACGTTCGTAAGGGAAGCTTGATTGGAGTTACGGGGACACTCAAGATTGATCGTTGGACAGACAAAGCCACTCAGCTTCCACGAACCAAGCCTATGATTCGAGTCGATCGCCTGGAACTGTTGGGCAGTAAGCGTGAAACAGGTTTAGAAGAAACGGAGGCTGAAACAGAAACGCCGGAAGTAGCGGCACCAAACCGCAAGCGTAAAACTGCAAAAGCATCAGCCGCATGAGGGAAACACCATGTTGAAACCATTCAAGAACTGTCTCAGTCGCTGGGAAGTCGAGAATAGTTATACAGCTACTCTAATTCTTTGGTTGCTCCCTGCAAGTTGTCCATTTGCCCGCAAGATTAAACTGTTCGGTCGCACGATCGCCAGTATCCCACCGTTATGCCAACTGAATCCCTTTTACGATCAACTGATGAGTCTGCGTTTTCGTGCCTTAATGTTTCTTGAATATTGAGGTGATTCCAGCGTTGCAATATTGGGATCTGGGTCGTTTCTCACCTCGCTAAGGACGTTTGTACTAAAATGCTGGCAACTGTATGGAAGTGTTTCAATAATGGCGACCTCCACTCTCAAACGCTCTAGTTCCACGACAGGGCATTCCAAAGGCTCGAAAGGCAAACCCCTGATCGTCATTGAGGCTCCAGGGAAGCTGGCAAAACTGCGGCACATTCTCGGAGATGACTATCTGATTCAGGCGAGTGGAGGTCATATTCGAGAACTGGCGAATGATGGCGATGAGCATTTAGGCTTTGACCTGGTGGGCGACCATGTACAGTGCCGCTGGGAAGCCCGTGGGTCACGCGGCAAACAAGCGATTGCCCAATTGCGAGAAGCAGCCAAGCACGCTCCAAGTGTCATTCTGGCAACTGACGAAGACCGGGAAGGCGAAACCATTGGCTGGCATATTGCTCAGGCATTGGGATTGAAAAATATCCAGCGAATTACCTATCGCGAAATTACACCGGCTGCTGTCAGAGCCGCGATCGCCCACCCCCGTCCAATCGATTTGAATCTGGTTCATGCCGGTATTTGCCGCTCTGTTTTGGATAAGCTGGTGGGCGATCGAGGCAGCCCCTTAGTTTGGGCGCTCAACAATGGCGCGAAGTCGATCGGTCGGGTTCAGTCTGCAACCTTGCATCTGGTGGTCGAGCGAGAATTGCAAATTCGTAACTTCAAGCCCCAGGATTATTGGTCCTGCTACGTAGATTATAAAGAAGGCTTTCGAGCCTTTTACCATCGAGGTGGGAGTAACAGCACATCGACAGAAGATCTGGCTGATGATGCGGCTGATCCTGCGGATAAAAAAGCTCCCGAATCAGACTGGGTGCTGAGTCAGGCAGAAGCCGATCGCCTCATCCATTTCGCGCAGCAGTCTCCCCATCAAGTGGTCAGTATCGAGGGAAAAACGGTGAATCGCACGTCGCCTGCTCCCTTTACGACTTCCACCCTTCAGCAGGTAGCAGGGTCTAAGTTGCGATTGTCGCCAGAGAAGACCATGCAGCTTGCTCAAGGATTGTATGAAAAAGGCATCATCACCTATCACCGTTCTGATAGCACCTACCTGAGTCCAAAGTTTGTCCAATCGGTGCGGAGTTGGCTGTCCAATCATGACCCAACGAACTTGCCGCAGAAGGTCACTTAGCATAAGAGTGGCAAAAATGCTCAAGAGGCTCACGAAGCGATTCGACCCACGGATATTCACTGTTCATCCGAATCTCTGACAGCAGAACTGGATACGGATGCCTTTTCCCTCTATGTGATGATCTGGAAGCGCGCGGTCGCATCGCTCTGCCGGCCTGCTCGCATCCGGCAAACCCGCATCATCACGCAATCTGGGGATGTGCAATGGCAAGCGAGGGGACAGGTGGTTGAGTTCGAGGGATTCGCTAAGTATTGGCGCTCACTGGGTCAAGATGCCGAGTTACCGATCGTGCAGCAGGGGCAGTCACTGAACCTGGAGCGGGCGGCTCATGAAAAGAAGCAGACTCAACCTCCTCCCCGTTACAGCGAAGCTCAACTGGTCGCTTTGATGGAACGAAAAGGGATTGGTCGTCCCTCCACCTATGCACCCACCATTGCGACGTTGAAGCAACGGGATTATGTCAGCGTAGTCAAGAGCAAACTCCAGCCTACAGCGGTGGGTGAACAGGTCGATCGCTTCTTGGTGCAAGCC
>CAZGDE010000057.1:0-1822 GCA_964524315.1 uncultured bacterium | reverse complement strand
GCCTTACCAAAATTGGTCGATGTCGGGTTCACCGCAGAGATGGAGGCTTCGCTCGATCAGATTGCCAGTGGCGAACTGAGTTGGGAGCAATGGCTCACCTGTTGGAATCGCGATTATTTTGCTCCAGCATTAGAGCAAGCACGGAAAGTGATTCCCAACTATGCCAGTGAAGCTCCAGCTAAAAAGACTTCTGACGTTTCGGATACCCAATGCCCTCAGTGTCAAAAACTGATGATCCAACTTCCTTCTAAGAAGGTCAAGAAGGGATTCTTCCTCAAGTGCCAAAGTTGTGAATCGGTGATGTTTTGGAGCGATCGCACCTCAACCTGGGAATCGCCGTCTGCCAAGTCAGAGCGATCAGAAGGTGCTTCCGTAAAGTTGACCGAGTACCCCTGTCCAGTCTGTAAGAAACCATTGGAGGAATACAGCTACCAGAAGGACGGGCAACCAAAGGTGATGCTGCGCTGTTCAGATGCCAAAGCACGGCAACAGAGAAAGCATGAAGGGGCTGTCTACTTCCAAACGTCGAACGGATTTTGGAGTCCCAAGTTTGGAGAGTTGGGGAGTGAACAATCCGGTAAGGCTCCTATTCCAACTGCCAAGCAGAAGCTTTTGGGCAAGTCGAAAGGTCGCGAAGGCTAGGCTGCGGAAACACAAGCAATTTCTGCATGATTTGAGTTTTTACCATGTGAAAAATTCTACTTTGTTTGTTACAGGAAGGTGAGAGTATGATTTGGTTGTTGGTATGCGATCGCCCTTCTGCTTGACATAGAGCATAAGAGTTTATACGAACATTTGTTCTAAAGACTCAGCAGTACTGAAGAAAGCTGAGTATCCTGATCTTTTGCCCTTTACTCAGTAGAGATGTTAAGTTTGCCACATCTACACTGTAATCATCCAAATGCGCCCCTCTAATCGCTCTCCTCAAACAAAATGTTCTTTGCTTGCTTTTTGTGCTGTCATATTGCCTACAATCTTTCTTAGTCTGTCTAGCACCTCGGTACTTGCTCAAGAACAAGGTTTTGAAGATTCAGCAAAGCTAGAAGTTGCTCAATCAGAACATCAGCCAGTTAAAACGGAAGACGCAGAGCTATTGGCGCAATCTGCAACACCAGCACCTAATCCATCTATACCAGAGTCAACAGCGCGAGAAAAGCCGGGATCATTAGATGAACCTGAGTCTAGAGTACTAATAGCTGAAGTTGTGGTGAAGGGAGTAAAGAGAGGTCTACAGGATGAGGTCTATAAAGCGGTACAAACTCAACCGGGACGAACGACGACTCGATCTCAACTTCAAGAGGATATTAATGCCATCTTTGCAACGGGCTATTTTTCTAATGTCAAAGCAATCCCAGAAGATACACCTTTAGGAGTGCGGGTGACTTTTGAGGTAGTATCGAATCCGATTTTAAAGTCTGTAAAAGTAAAGAATGCAACAGTTTTGCCCCAACAAGTCTCAAAAGCTGCTTTTGCAAATCAGTATGGCAAAATACTCAATCTAAACCGATTTCAGGAAGGAATTAAAAAGATTAACAAGTGGTATCAGGACGAAGGATATGTTCTAGCGCAAGTTATTGATAAACCTGAGGTTGATAAAAATGGAACAGTCACTATAGATATTGCAGAAGGGGTAATCGAAAAAATTAAGATACGTTTTCTCAATAAACAATTTAATGATCTTGAATGTGTTAAAGATAACAAAGGTGAATTCACTCTCAAACCCGTTAATCAATCTGGCACGTCGATTTATTCTGTTAATGGTAAACCGCCTTAGTGGTGCAGAAATCTCAGGTGGTCTCAATATGAGAAGGTGACGACTTTA